>JAVUPY010000073.1 GCA_032252755.1 Terriglobia bacterium | reverse complement strand
GGAGGCCACAAGCACAATCGAGCGAGCCATGCAGTTGGAGCCCACGTCCGCCTTGGTACATGGCAGCGCGGGAATGATCGAATATTTCGCCGGGCGGTATCAACAGGCGGTTGCCCTTTGTCGCAGAGGACTTCAACTCGACCCGAACTGTTACCGTTCGCTCTTCGTCCTGGGGCTGTCACTGGGGTACCGCCAAGAGCACGACGCTGCGATCCGGGCGCTGCGAAAGGCGGCCGCAACCGGCGATTCCCAGGCCTATGCGGCATTGGTACATGTTTACTGCTCGACCGGGCAGCGAAAGAAAGCGGAGGAAGTCTTCCGGGAGAAGCTCACGGGTGCGGCGGACCGGTGCGCGACTGCTTTCGCGTATGCTTCGCTCGGGAACCGCGCAAGTGCATTCCAGGAATTCTTCACAGCCGCCGCGAATCGGACTCCGGCACTTGTGCTGGTGGGAGCCGACCCGCGACTCGACAAGCTGCGAAAAGATCCGCGATACCTGGACCTATTGGCCATGGTGGGTTTGCCGGTCCGCTGAATCGCAGCATCCTGGAAATTCTGCCCCGGTGCTCATGCTTACCACCGAAGTCCTCCTCTCCGACCTGCCGGAAGAAAACAAAGCTCCGGCAATGCCCGGCGGCATGGGCGACATGTACTAAACTCTTTTCTGATTAGTATGTGGCTCGCTGAGATCCTGCAACTCGGCCGTCAATATGATCGTGCGCTGGAGCAGATACCTCTCCTCATCCAACTCGATCCGTCATACTTCATCGGCTACTTTATCGCCGGACAGATTCGGCTTGAGCAGGGCCTGTTTGAAGAGGCTCTCGCAGAACTGCGCAAAGCAGCTATCCTTTCCGGCAACGCGCCCATGGTCATGGGATGGTTGGGCATGGCGTTGGCAAAAAGCGGAGATACTGCCGGGGCGCGCGGAATCCTGGCAGCTCTTCATCCCGCCTCAGCACAGTTTTACATTCTGCCAACAGCCTTTGCCTGGATTCATCTCGGTCTCGGCGAAATCGACCAGGCTTTCGAATGGATGGACCGCGCCGTCGAGGAGCGCGATCCCATCATCATCCCAATCCTGAGCTATGCCTTCCTCGACCCCATCCGCTCCGACCCGCGCTTCCAAGCCATCCTGAAGAAGATGAACCTTCCTTAAAGTGGGTACTTCGGCTCCCACGTCCGTTCGCCCGATCTTCGCTTCTTCGGTTCCTGTAACGAATCTTCCGTCGCTTCGCGATTCTGTACTACAATCCTCGTCCATTCCGTGGGGTGACGAAGCATGGCCACGACTGCTGCAAATGTTCCTCCCGTAATCCATTCCCTTCCAGGGCGTCGCTACGACCATCAGTTCTTCGCCGGCACCGCCATTCTCATGGTGGTCACCGTCCTGGCCGGCTTCGCTCGTACTTACTACCTCGCGGGAGTATTTCACGCGCCGTTGCCGAGCTTGATCATCCATATTCACGGAGCGGTTTTCTCAGGATGGCTTCTCCTTTTCATCGCTCAACTTTCTTTGGTTTCGCTTGGCAGGGTCGACCTTCATCGTCGGCTCGGAATTGTCGCCTTTCTCTACGCCGGCGTCATGATTGTGCTCGGGCTGCTCGCTGCGACAGATTCGCTAGTGCGAAAACTTGGTCCAGCGGGCCGGGATCCCAAGGTCTTCTACATCATTCCAGTCACGGAAATCCTCGCCTTTGCCATCCTGATGGCTTTCGCGTTTCGCTACCGCCGCATCCCAGCCACTCACAAACGGCTCATCTACGTGGCTAACGCGGCTCTAGTGCTACCGGCAATCGCCCGCATGGCCGCGGGCTCTCTAAAAGGGAACAACCCAGTCTTGGCGCTGATTTCGAATAGCTTCCTTGTGCTGCTGGTCGCATACGATTACTGGTCCAACCGAAAAATTAGTCGCGCCACCGTCTATGCAAGCCTGTTCCTCATCTTCATCCAGCAAGCTCGCGCGCCTCTGAGCCACACCGCTACCTGGATCTCTTTCGCCGCCTGGGTCCAGCACGCGGCCCACCGCATTATCTGATTTCGGGCGCTTCGAAATCGTCCTCACTTCCGATCGGCATTCCCGGCGGCGGTGTCAGCGGCTTCGTCGGCTGCATCTCGCGTCCCGGCCTCTCCTCGAAGTTCCTGATCTGCTCGGCGGTCATCATTAGATGGGCTCTCTCGGATTCGCTCGCAGCCTTCTGACTCGCAGCCCACTCGCGCAGTTCTTGGAGCTTCAGCCGCACCATCGCCCGAGCTTCTGCCGACGTCTTCTGGTCATCCGCCAGCGTAATCATCTGCGCGAGTGCTACGTCGGCGACCGTTCTTTGAATCGCCGCCTCGCGTGAATTCTTCGCAGGCGACTTCCACGCCACATCGATCAGTCGATCCAGCACCTCGCCCAAGCCCAACTGCGCTTTGTCATACGCGTGATGCTGAACCAATCGCGCGGCTCGCTCCGGGTCGAGCAAGAACGAAATCGTCCTTTGCGCGCCGGCTTCCGCCGCACCGAGCGGATCAAACGTCAATCCTGTCCGTCCTTTGAAGCTCTCCCGCCGATCTTCATATCCCGCCGGATGCGGCGCCAACATCGCAATAATCCGATCCGGCAAATCCAACGTCTCCGGCGAAATCGTCTTCAGAACTTCCGTCAGCGCCGCTCGCTGTTCCGTCGCTGGAACCGGTGCTGTCGGCGTCTGGCCATCTCCGCGTACCGCGTACGTGTAATACTCGCCCCCAATCACCTTCGTCGCAGCCACCGTCTGGTAGCGGTGATAGAAGTAGATCGGCACCAGCGTGTCCGAAAGCTGCCCCATCGGCGTTCCGTTCTGAATCGCTGCATCTGAGAAGTGCTCCAGCGCGTTCTCCCGTACCGCCAGCACGCGATCCAGGTCGTTAACCGGGTCCTTCCCGTTGTCCCACAAATGCACCTGCGGATGCGCGCTCCCGGGAGGCCTCGCGTCCTGATCCGTCAGGAACGTCAGTCCTCGTTCCCGCGCCTTATCGATGATCCCGTTTAAAGCTGCCTTCTCATTCGTTCCCGGCGCAAAATCCGAATACCCATACTGAATAGTGACCTTGTCCCAATCACCGATCCCCGTCGCATAGGCGTCGCTCAAATCCAGCGATCCGTCCTGCGCCAGCTTCACCAGCGGATGCGGATAGTCCATCACAGAGGCCCGACCCTGCGCGCTCGAAATGTAGTTGTGCATCAGCCCCAGCGTATGCCCCGTTTCATGTGCCGCCAGTTGCCGAATACGCGCAAGCACCGTCTGCAGTATTCGCGGATCGGCCTTCCGTCCATTCTTGTATGGCGACAACAATCCTTCGAGAATCTTGTAATCTTGCCGCCAGCGCAGCGAATCCAGCGACACGTGCCCGTTGATGATTTCTCCCGTACGCGGATCGACAATAGGGTTCCCATAAGCCCAGCCTCGCGTCGACCGGTGAATCCACTCGATCACGTTGTAGCGGATATCCATCGGATCGACACCCGGCGGCAGCACCTTCACCTGGAACGCGTTCTTGAACCCCGCCGCCTCGAACGCCTGGTTCCACCAGCTCGCACCCTCGACGAGCGCCGACCGTATCGGCTCCGGGACGCCCGATTCTACGTAATAGACGATCGGCTTCACCGGTTCACTCACCGCGGCCGTGGGGTCCTTTTTCTCCAGCCGCCACCGCGCGATGTACCGCTTCACAATCGGCTCTCCCGGGGGCGCGCTGTAATCCATGTACTGGATTCCGAAGAACCCCGCTCGCGGATCGAACTCCCGCGGCTTGAAGTTTCCATCCGGCAGTTGAATAAAAGAGAAATGCTCCCGCACCGTCACCGCGTTCGGATCAGGCGTAACCTCGCGCACCAGTTTTCCGGGATCATCGCTGATGAACGTGAGAGTGCTTTCAACCTCTGTGTTTTGCGGAAAGTTCTTCGTGTTTTCGAGGTAAATGGCCGACCGCGCCGCATCGATCTTGAACGTGCCCTGCTTGGTCCGCTTCAGAGTCTCGATTACCCCATGCGGATCGCTGAGAAAGAATGGCGTCGCATCCACCAGCACGTGCCCGTTCTCCTGCGCCGCCACCTCGAAGCCCGTCAGCACCGATTTCGCGAACGCATCCGCCACTGCCCGCTGCTCCGCCGGATTCTTGCTGGTGGCGCGATACTCATAATTCATCTGCACCAGCAGAACCTTCGGCCCAACGCGCTCGAACCGCACCACACGCGGCTCACCAAACTGCCCGCGATCTAGCCCGATGTCGTTCGACCCTACCCCCGCCGGAAGCCCATCCAGGAACAGGAACTCCGTATTGAAATTGTCGATCTCCAGCCACACCTTCCCGTGCCGCTCGTCCCAATAAAACGGGAAGAACCCCGGCCGCTTCTGCATGTCCTTTGTCTTCTCCGCAATACTCGGCAGCGGCTTATCTTCGTTTTTGCTATTTGAATTCTGCGCAACGCTCGCGCAAGGAAGGATCAATGCCAACAGACACACCAGGACCGACAGTTCTTTCAACGAATACTCCAAAGATAAAAAGGTAACGAATTATACCGGGATTTTAAGTATTAGGAACAAGCGGATTCCGAGAGACCAACCCTGCGAGAGTCGCCGGTTCTTCGGTTCCTCTTGCGATCATCCGATCTTCCGATCCTTTGTCACCCGATGCGCATACGCTCCCGGCGGATTATGCGCGGTAGTCGTCCCAGCCTTCTTGTACAGTTCCGTGGCCTTCTCTTTGTGCCCAAGCTTCTCGTAAGTTTCCGCCATCAGGCACTGAATGAATGGATCGTTCTGATTGGCCTTCTGCAGATTCTCGAGCGCCGTCTTGTAGTCCCCCGTGTACAGCGCGACATATCCGACGAGATACGGGAAAAACTGAACCTGGTTCGGATTCGTTCCCTTATCGAGAATCGCCTTTGCCGCCGCAACGTGCTTCTCCGCCTCGGCTTTATTCCCTCGCCGCGCCGCAATCCGCGCCTGCGCGTGCTCCCATCGGAAGTTCCACAGGTCCACACGGTCCGGCTTGATGTTCGGCTCCTTCAATCCGAGATCGTGACCCATCTTGTACCACTCTTCTGCAGCGTTCAGGTCGCCGTTATCGATGCACACCCGTGCGCCCTCATCGGCGACTTCGCCCTGCTGGTAATAGTTCTGCTCGCTTTTATAAAACTCGAGCACTTTCTGTTCGTAGTCGAGTGTCTTTTTGCAATTCCCTTCGAACGCCCACGACATCGCCGTCGCGCGATTCGCCTGGGCTTTCTGTTGCGGCGTCGGCGCAATCTCCACCGCTTTCGCGAAGTGCTTTCGCGCCTCATCACCCTTATCCATCAGGTCCAGCACGTTGCCCGCCCCGACATTCGCCGCAAACGCATCCGCCGGAACATTTGTGTGCTCCTCAAATATCTTCAGTGCTTCGGCGAGTTTCCCCTCGCGCGCCAACTGGTTCGCCTGCCGCACGAATTCTGGCTGCGGCGGACCCTGCTGACCACCTTGCGCCGCGCTTTGAGTTTGAGCAAAAAGCAGAACAGAGAACAAAAGCAAGTTGATGACGGAAACGATCTGTTTCATAGCGCCGGAAATTATCGCACGACCAGCGCCCTCCGGTCGGCACCCTCCAAATCGCGGTACTCCACCGAGCCGGCTATGCAAACCCTGGGCTCAAAGTTCGGTCAAGGCGCGCGTTCGCGCTATGCCATTGCGCGCCGAATGCGCGACCATTTAGATGATTCGTCGAAGGAAATGGAGAGGGCGAATCATGTGGCTTCGCCGCGATAAAGCGCGCCGCCCAACCTCCCCCGAGTTCGGGCGGCGCTGTACCTGTCTACAGCTCTCACAGACTGGCTCTTTAGTAGCACGAAAGACACTACCAAAACCAGCACTCGAATCTACATCTTTCGTCGTAGTGATCCAATTCAAGAGCGGATACTCACGGATTGGTAGCTCATACCCCGCCAATCTGCTTCAAAGTGCGTTTGGCCCGGCCAAGACCTCTTCTCGGCCGCGAGGGACGAGTGGCGCATCCCGCATATGCAAAAACCAGTCTTGCACCACGACGCGCCCAAATCCATTTGTCTTCAACAATTGCCGTCCAACAAGGTTGCGTAAGACCGGCGGAACTCGTTTTGCCCAACGCTCAACCCCGCCGCCCCCGCTCGCAAATCTTTCTCGCAGCATCACCGCGTACCGGTCAACTTTTTGTCTACCGTAATCGCCTCGCGCCGCACGGATTACTTCTGCCGCCATCAATCCCGACTCCACCGCCGGCCGGATCCCCTCTCCACTCTGCGGATACGCCAACCCCGCTGAATCCCCAATCAGCAACACCGCGTCTTCGACGACCTTCCTTTTCGAGTGCCCGAAAAGAAAGTACGCGTGCCCCGAGTACCGTCGCGGCCTCTCCAGCCTGAACTTGCCCGCTCGCTCCATCGCCGCCGCAAATAGGTTCAAGTGCTCCGGCAGCTTATGCGGATCCAGCCGTCCAAGCCCGATGTTGAGGAAATTACCTTTACGAAACAACCAGCCGTACCCTGCCAGGTCGCGGCAGAAGTAAAGCTCCGGCGTAACCCCCCGGACCGTACACGCGTCCGCCTCGCGCGGCGTCATCTCGAATTCCACCTCGCGCGCAACTACCGGCTGCGGCTCGTCGCCATTTCCCAGCCATCGCGCGACTGGACAGAAGTGCCCCCCCGCGCCCACCAGCATCCGCGCCCTTATTTCATCATTGATCAGCCACCCATCCGCCGTCCGTTCGATGCTGATAATGGAAAAGTCCTCACGCAACCGCGCTCCCGAGCGTCGCAGCAGGTAATCGTCGAACTCGCATCGCCGAATCCCGTAGCTAACGACCTTGCCGCAGTTAACGTAGACCTCCCGCTGCCCAATGGCGCCCGTTTTGAATGAAGTGATTGGCTGGAGAGTGCGCAAACGCGCGTAGTCCTCAATATCCAGTTCAAGTTCCTCGACCACCAACGGCGTGATCCATCCGCCGCACAATTTATCTCTCGGAAACTTCGCCCGGTCGACGATTAACACGTCGAGCCCGGAGTTTCGCAACGCCCACGCGCACGACGACCCCGCAGGACCGCCGCCGACTATCACGATATCGCACGAATCCATGGCTCGTCCGATTCCCGCCGCTCCAATCCCTCGTACAGGTACGACCGGTTCCACGGGATCGTCTTGCACTCACGCGCCGCAAACACCACCTGGAAAAGTTGCAAGGTCCCGGTTCGGAAGCCCGCGATCGACCCCGCCAGGTACAACCGCCACATTCGGGCAAAATGCGCGCTGTATTGTTTTTTCACATCATCAACTGAATTCTCGAACCGCTCCAGCCAGTTCTCCAGCGTCTTCGCATAGTGCATACGCAGGTTTTCGACATCCAGGACGGTGAGATCCTGCGGCTCGAAAATATCCATCACGCTGCGCAACGTGGGTGGGTGCCCGCCCGGAAAGATCCGCTTCTTTATCCAGATGCTAAGTGGCCGATCGTAGTTTCTACCGATGAAGTGCAACAGCCCTCGCCCAGTATCGCCGATTGCCCGGTGAATGATCCTGCCCAGTTCTTTGTAATGCTCGGGTCCGACATGCTCCAGCATTCCGACGGACATGAATGCGTCGAACCGGCCCCGGATATTCCGGTAGTCGTCTTCAATAAACTCAACCTGGCTGGAGAGACCTTCGCGCCGCGCACGCTCTCGTGCGAACGCAACCTGCTCGTGCGATATGTTGTACGCTCTCACGCTCACGCCGTAGTTGCGCGCCATGTGCAGCGCCAGTCCGCCCCAACCGCACCCGGCTTCCACCACGGTCTCGCCCGGCTGCAACCATATCTTCCGGCACACATGGTCCATCTTTGCCACCTGTGCCGCCTCCAGCGACGCGTTCTCTTCGGGGAAATACGCGCAGGTGTACTGCATCTCGGAGTCAAGCCATTGCCGGTAGAAATCGTTTCCCAGATCATAATGATGATGGATGTGTTTGCGCGACCCGCTTAGAGTATTTCGCTGCGTCCACAGGATCCAACGTGCCAGCAGGCCCGGCCTCACGCCGCGACGCGCGTTATAGATCTCTTCGAGTCCTGCCAGCAGGTCGCCCTCAATGATGACCTTGCCGTCGCTGAATGCGTCCCCGAACGCCAACTCGCCACGCGCCACTACATCCAGCAGCGTTTTGCGATCGGCAAAACGAATTCTCGCAACCGGGTGTCGCACCGGCGACGCCTCTTCTCCACCCGTATCCAGCACTAGGTCCAACGCTGCGGGACCCAGCATCTTGCGTACACTCTGCAGTAACCAGCGATCAACCCGCGAGGCTGTCTTCCTCATTTTCACCTCTCAGTGCGTCTGCCGGATTCGGCAAGTTTCACTCCAGGCTTTCTCTTTATTACCCCCACCGCCCAGAAAATCAAGCCCATCGTGTCTTTAGACATAGATTCGCGCTTGACATTGCGGTTGCATTTACACCCTGTGATGCCTTTCGAACGTTCCCGCGGGGCTTTGTGTGTTCCCGAACGTCCGTGGGCTCTGTGTTCCGGCCCGAAATCCTACCCCACCACACGCCCCGAGCGCCAGTCAGCATTTCGATATAATCAAATGTTTGACTATGTCCAACGCACCTCTTCATGATCGGCTGGCATCTTTCGGCGGACGTTTGGGCCAGTACTGCGGCGCTGAAACTGCCGCCTCGTTCGGCGATCCCGCCCGGGAATTCGCGGCCCTGCGCACCGCCGCTGGCGTGTTCGATCTCGGCTGGCGCGGCATGGTAGTCCTCGCCGGCTCCGACCGCCAACGCTGGCTCAACGGCATGGTCACCAACAACACGCGCGACCTCCCACCGAACCACGGCAACTACAACCTGGTTCTGAACGCCCAGGGACGAATCCAGGGGGACCTCACCAGCTACAATCGCGGCGAGTATTACCTGGTCATCACCGACGCCGACCAAATCGAAAAGCTCGTGGCCATCTTCGACAAGTACATCATCATGGATGATGTCGAAGTTGCCGACGTAAGCGACAAACTCACCTCCATCGGAATCGCCGGACCAAACTCCCGCGACGTGCTTGCCAAGGCCGGGTTCAATGTCCCAGACCTCGGGCCGGGCGAAGTCGTCGATCTCGACTGGCACAACATCGGTATTTCCGTCGCGCGTGACCTCGGAGACCGCGGCGGGAGCTACGAAATCTGGTTCGCTCCCGGCCACGCCAATGCCATCTGGGATGCGTTGGTCTCCGGAGGCGCAACTCCGGTCGGATACGAAGCCCTCGAGTGGCTCCGTATCCTTCGTGGAATTCCGCGCTACGGCGTCGACATGACGGAACGTTATCTCCCCCAGGAAACCGGGCAGGACCGCGCCTTGCACTTCGCCAAAGGCTGCTATCTTGGACAGGAAATCGTCGAGCGCATCCGTTCCCGCGCCCTGCTCCACCGCGGCCTTGCAGGATTCATCGTCGAAGGCCCCGCACCTGCACCCGAAACCGCCATTATGGCCGGAGACAAAAAGGTTGGGGAAATCACCAGCAGTGCGGAAATTCTCATGGGCGGCTCAAAGAAGACTTTGGGACTCGGTTACATCCGAACCGAATCGAGTACCCCCGGAACCGAAGTTCGCATCAACGAAGCACGCGCCATCGTAAGCGCGCTTCCATTTACAGTTAAGGATTGACGCAGTCTATGGCAGAACAAAAGAAAAACGACTTTGTTGTAAGCGATCGTCGCAAATTTACCAGCGAAGGCGACCTCCGTCCTGAGGCAAGCGACGAATCTCCGGCAGAGACTCGCGACGCTGCCTCACCTCTGCCCCAGTCAGAGCATGCGCGTTCACAAACCGCTCAGGAATCTTCTGGTGTCAAACATTCGCCCCAGTCAGCGGCTGTGGATACTCCCACTGCTGATGATCAGCCCCTCTCCCCATCCGCCGACGAGCAGCGCGAACAGGCCGCGGCCTACAAGTCGCAGACCGCCGACATCGATGCGCGCATCCAGAAGGAACTTGATCAACGCAGCCCGGGCCGCAAGGCCTCCGATTTCGAGATGACCTTCGACAAATTCGTCGCCTCGCTCTACATGACCGCGCTCATGCAACTCGGCCTCGTACAGGAGCAGGGCATGCAGGCTCGCCCCGATATTATGGCCGCGCGCCAGACGATCGACACCATATCCATTCTGGCTGAGAAGACAAAGGGCAATCTCACCGCCGCCGAAGACACCCTGATGCAGAACGTGCTGTATGAACTGCGCATGGCTTACATCGAGGTCACGAACGCCTTTGCCCGTGCCCCGCAAGGCCCCGTTGATCCAAACGCCGGACTGAAGTAGCTCGCGTAGCGCCGGCCCGGTCCGGCCACGCTTGGCAAATGCGCAGGAGCTTGAACTTTTTTCGGGACTTTCAATGAATGCGACTCTGACCGTGCTCGGAAGCGGTACCTCGATGGGAGTGCCTACCATTGGCTGCTCCTGCCGCGTCTGCCGCTCCACCGATCCCCACGACCGCCGTACCCGCCCATCCATCATGGTCGAGTGGGACGGTCATCAAATTCTCGTCGACACTACGCCAGACTTCCGCGAGCAGGCCCTGCGCGAGCACATCACCCGCGTTGACGCCGTGCTCTACACCCACGGCCATGCCGATCACATCCTCGGTCTCGACGATCTCCGCCCGCTCAGTTTCCCGCGTATCACCGGCGGCCCGAAAATTCCGCTATACGCAAACGAAAAGACCGCCTCTGTCCTGCGCAGCGTCTTCAAGTACATCTTCCAGGACGATTACAAGTTCGGCGGCATCGCCCAGGTCGAACTCCGTGATATCAGTGGCCCCATCGATTTATTCGGAAAGACCTTCGCACCCATCCCGGTAGTTCACGGCGAAGCCGAAATCCTTGCCTACCGTTTTGGAGATGCCGCCTACATTACCGATTTCAGCTCAATCCCCGAATCTTCGATGTCTCAGTTGCAAGATCTGGACATTCTTTTCCTCGATGCCCTGCGCCACACGCCGCACCCGACGCACTCCACTGTCGCGAATTCGCTCAGCATCGTCGAAAAGCTCAAACCTAAACGCGCTTTCTTCACGCACATCTGCCACGACCTGCCCGACGCCGAGACAAACGCTTCGCTGCCCGACGGCGTGCGGCTCGCCTACGATGGCCTGCGCCTGCAATTCCAACTCTGACCATGCAGATCTTCCGTAAATTCCAGGATATTCCCGCCGATTTCGGCCCAACCGTTCTCAGTGTCGGCAATTTTGATGGCATCCATCGCGGCCACCAGCACGTGCTGAACCGCATGACCGAACGCGCGAAAGAACTCAACGCGAAGAGCCTCGTCGTCACCTTCGATCCTCACCCAATCCGCATTCTCCGCCCCGACCACGCGCCGCCGCTCCTGACGCCGCTTCCGCAAAAACTCAAGCTGCTCGAGAAAACCGGCATCGACGCCGTCCTCGTTCTGCCCTTTTCGCGCGATCTCTCCATGACGCCGCCCTTCGAATTCGCCGAGGAGATCCTCGCCTCCGCACTTCACGCCGTTGAAGTCCACGAGGGTTTCAACTTCCACTTCGGCCATAAGAAAGAAGGCAACGTCGAGCGCCTCAAGGAATATGGCCACCGCCTCGGCTTTGAAGTCGTCATCTACCAGGCCATGCACTGCCGAGGTCACATCCTCTCCAGCAGTGATGTCCGCCGCCTGGTCCAGGCCGGCAACATGGCCCGTGCGCGCCATCTCCTCGGACGCCCATTCAGCATCGTCGCCAATCCCGGCCGCGGCCGCGGCTACGGGCGCAAGTACACCGTGCCAACCATTAACCTCAGCCGCTACGATGAGCTCATCCCCAAAATCGGCGTCTACATCACGCAGATCGCCGTCAGCGGCGAAACTTTTGATGCAGTCACCAACGTCGGCGTACGCCCAACCTTCGGTCCCGACTCCTTCGCCATCGAAACACACATCCTCAACTTCCACCCCATAGACCTCGAACCCGAGACGCAGGTTGAACTCACTTTTCTCAAGCGTCTCCGCGACGAAAAGAAATTCCCTGACCCCCAGGCCCTCAAAGAACAGATTGGCAAGGACATACGCAAGGCCCAACGTTACCTGCGGCTCATGCACAGTCTGCAACGTTAGTGTTATGCACCGAAACATGGTATTCTCCGCCGGTTTGTATTACGGTAGGTACCCGGCTCACTAATGCGGGTCTGTTTAGACCGACATGGAGGAAGAAATGAGAAGTATCCGTATCGTATTTTTGCTTGCCGTTGTCCTCGGCCTTTTGATCCCCACCGTCGCTTTCGCACAGAGCGGCGCGGATACCTATAAGGCGAAGTGCGCGATGTGCCATGGCCCCGACGGGAAGAAGGAAATGCCGGCCATGGGCGTAAAACCGCTCACCAGCCCCGAGGTTCAGAAGATGACCGAAGCCGAATTGGCAACCGTCATCACCAATGGCAAGGGCAAAATGCCGTCTTACAAAGGCAAACTGACGGACGACCAGATCAAGGCCGTCGCCGCCTTCGTCAAGACCCTGAAATAATCTGCGTCCGAAGGTTTTACCGGCCCCATCCGGCGTCTCCGGTGGGGCTCTTCATTTGGAGTGGTAAGTTCCCGCGCCCTCCACATCTGCCGCATTGACCACGATGCAGGTCTTTCCTGGTTGGGATTTGCGAATCGCCGCTGGTGCCATTACCATCGTCGCAGAGAAACTTTATGCTCAAACGAACTCTTCTTCTCTGCGCAATCCTGTTCGCTTTCGGAGTTCTAACTGCCTCTGCCCAGAGCGACTCGAAGACGCTCTACGTTCGCAACTGTTCGCTCTGTCACGGAATGGACGGCCACGCCCAAACATCGATGGGCAAAGCCCTCAAAGCCGCCGATCTTACCTCGCCAGTTGTCCAGTCGAAGACTGACGCCCAGCTCAACACCCAGATCGCCAACGGTAAGGGCAAAATGGCTGGCTATGAAAATATCCTCGGCAAGAAGGGCGTCGAAGACATGGTGAAGTACGTGCGAACCCTCGCCCCGAAGAAGCAGTAGAAGCGGCACAAGGCACAAGGCACAAGGCGTCGAAACCATCGCTTTTTCTTGCACCTTGTACCTTGTACCTGTGCACCTCACTCCATCATTTCCAGCGGAATCGCTTCTGCCTTCGTCTTCTTATCCGGCACTTGTATAAGCACCGTCGCCGACAGCGTCACCACGATTCCGACGATCTGCGCTGCCGTCAGCGTCTCACCTAGCGCCAGCGCCGCGATCACGATAGCGAAAACCGGTTCGAGGCAGCACGTCACAATCGCCTTCGTAGCGTCGAGGTACTGTAGTCCCGTGAAGTAAAACGAATACGGAACCAGCATCGACCCTACCGCAAACGTCAACAGGAACACCCACTGTCCCGGCGTATAGTGCGCCGCCACAATCTTCCATGGCGGATTCACAATCAGCCACAACGCTCCGGCACCCATCATCGAATAAAGGAAGACGCGCCACCGATCGGTCTCTTCCACCAGCGTCCGCCCAAATACGTTCGTGAACGCGAACGCGAATGCCGCAGTCAGCCCCGCCGCCACGCCGATCACGTTAAAGCGCAGATCGTGCGTTCGTAGTCCGAGAAATGGCGGCGCGCTGCTCCACCGCGTCAATCCGATCGCCAGCACCGACCCCACCAGCGCCATTGCAACCCCCGAAAGCCGCTGTATTGTCGGTGGTTGCAACCGTCGCGCCAGCATGTAGATCAGCACCATCGCCGGCGCGAGATACTGAAGAATAATCGCCGTCGCCACCGTCGTCTTTTCCAGTGCCAGGTAGTAGAAGTAATTCGATCCCGCGATCCCCGCCGCCCCCAGCAGCATCGCCCGCCACAGTTCCCCGCGCGTCAGTCGGACCCCCTTCGTCCCACGCCGCACCAGCAAAATCGGCAGGAGCAGAAGAAAAGTAAACGTAGTACGGGTCTGCGAAAGAATGACGGGATCAATCGGCTGCAGCGTCGCTCCGCCCAGGTGAAATCTGCCCGTGAAGATCGCCCGCCCAAGCGTAGCGCTCGACCCCCACGAAAGTGTGGCCAGTGCAATAAAGAGATACCCACGGAGACTTCCATGGGATGGCGAGTTGGCAGGTGCGAGCGCGGCGCTAGTCTGCGAGGAGCTTTTCAATTCGGTCCGGGTCAAAGCCGATCAAAACCTCGTCGCCGATGACTATCGTCGGCGTACCCCGGCTATTGTATTTCCTGACCAGTTCGAAAACCGCCGCCTGGTCGGCGCTTACGTCCTTCTCTACAAACTGAATTCCTCGATCCTCGAGGAACGCCTTTGCGGCATAGCAGGGCGGTCAGCCGGGCTGCGAGAAGAGTATCACTTTTTTCGCTTCGCTCATGACTCCTCAATTCGATGCTCAATCCCCTGCGAACGATCTTCAAAAACATAGATGAACTGGGTGCCCATCTTTGCCTTCTTTTGCTTCTGCGGTTCCCTTCACGCGCGCCAGTGCCGCGCGATCATCGCCGGCCGACCTCCGCGGTTTCCTCCGCGTACTCGATCTCGTACGTGATCTTCGCCGTCTTCTGCAGCATGCCGGAAACCGAGCAATACTTTTCTTCTGAGAGTCCCACCGCGTCCTCAATTGCCTTCCGCGACACCTTCCCGCCGACGCGATAAATCAGCTTGATCTCTGTGTACACCATCGGCACCGTCGATGCCCGCTCCGCCTCCGCCCGCACCTCAAGGCTCGTGAAGGGCTCCCGCTTCTTCCGCAGAATGTTCACGATGTCCGACGCCGTGCAACTGCACAGCCCGATCAGCACCAACTCCATCGGGCTGTTCCCCGTCTTGTGACCGCCCGCGTCGACCACAATCGCATGTCCGCTCGATGCCATCCCTACAAACCGTTCGTTATCCGTCCACTGTGCGCTCGCGCTTGTCATCTACTCCTCCTGAAATTTGTTTTGAAGGGGCACCGCTTCAGCCGTTGCGTTTATTTGCCTGCCGCACCCCACCCCTGCGAATCCATGCCTCACGTCTGCTTACCGTGCCCCGCGTCTGCTTACCGTGCCTCGCGTCTGCCGCAGTCAGCAGACGTGGGTCTTTTCTCAGTGTATTCCATCCGTCATTCGACGTTCCTCATTCCCTCTCACTCGTCAGTGAAGGAACCGTAAATCCTCAATCTCCTGACCCGCCACTCTCTCCCGCCACCCTCGAATCGCGAGTGCCGAATGCAACACCCCCACCTCCTCATCCTTTCTAACTAGGGAAATGGCTTCCGGAAAGCCGCTTCGTGCGCTCTCAAGGGATGGCAAGGAGGTAACAAATGAAAGCTCTGCTCTGGCTCGCAATTCTGCTGTTCATCGCCTGGATCGTCTTCTGGGCCGTCGTGAAGGTCATCGGCGCCGTGTTCTGGATTCTCCTCGGTCTCGCCGTCGCCTTCTTCATCTTCCACCTGATCACCCGGGCCAGCACCGCCGCGCGAACCTGACCACCTCAGTTGCCCACTCAAGGGTCTGCTTCGAGGACCGGCTCTAGTCTCCCTGCCCCGCGTCGGCCGCAGCCGGCAGACGTGGGCACTCACCGGCTAAGCGGGTCTCCGGCTATAGCCCAGCGCTTCAGCCGATGTTGGAGGAGTACGAGCGGATTACGGGCTTTCACGAAACGAATCCGATGGCGATCTTTCATCATCGCCTCTCGCTATATGGGCCGCCTTGCGCACATTGCGGCAAGCCGCTGAGAACTCCAGCAGCAAAGGTGTGTGGTGCTTGTATGACTCCCGTTGCTCGTGGATAGGTTACGGTAAGACGAGTGCCTGTTGAAAAACTCACTTCGGTCGGGAGCACCTGAAAACCGATCGCGTCAGGATGTCCTATAAACGACGTTCCCGATTTTCGAGACATTTCTGGTCACCAAAATTGGTATCGATTTTCGATATCTGGGACGAAAAAGGACTTTTTCAACAGACACAGGCCTTCCCGTAACCTATCCAGCAACCCCGGATTGTTTATGAGAAGCCGATTTCCCGCCATCAATCACGTCGTGCTTCCACGGGAGAAGCCGCCCGTAAAAGCTCTTCGTCGCTGAAGGCCAGTTGAACAGCATGAAGTGTCAGCCAAATTTCTGCGATGTCAATTGGGAAATTCGGGGACGGGAAATTCGGGGACAGAAATTCGGGGACAGACGGGAAATTCCCCAATTTCTGCCCAACCCATCGCAATCTCACCGTGTCGCGTTCTTTGCCGGTAGAACGTGATTGTGCAGACGCAAGCATGAGAAACAAAATCGTATCCAATTACCTCTTGAGATTCACCACATTGTTTTCTGCACCCATCCACCAATTTTTCCCATTTTGAAACTCCCCGGAAATTTCCTCGCCCCAAACCGCCGAAACCCTTGACCTCACCATTTACAATAGTGCTGGACACAGTCCATCCAGCGGCGCCCCCAGTGGGCGCCGTAAGTTTTAGCTGTCGAAGTCCGTTTTCGGGTTACCCGATCATCGGTTCGCCGTGGATGTTTTTGTTGGTTTTCTACCCGATCTTCGGTTCTTCGGTTGCCGTTTCGCTCTTTTACATCCCGACATCGTCGCTGCGGTACACGGCCGCGCCGACGCTCCGCACAAGACCAAAATCTTGGGCCCACCGCCATCCGTCTTTGTTTCAGACGGATTCGCCCTTGCCTTGCTGCGGGCGACTCGGCCTTAGTTTCACTGAGAACCGCGAACCGAGAACTCGTTTTTTCGCGACTTGGGACCTGCGACTTGCGACCGATTTACGTCCGATAACAAGCAGCCCAATCGCACATTTTCCGCGCCCAAAATCCTGAAAACAAAGACCTTCATCGGCTTTTCAGATTTAAGTTCTTCCCTCTCAATATTTTACGGCCAAATTTTCCGTAACTCGTTGAAAACAGGAGGAGCGAAAACAGGGGGGTGGGTAGATCAACCGGCAACAATATCCGCAATCCGCTCCGACGCCTTCCCATCCCAAAGCGGCGGAATCCGATGCGGCTTGCGCTGACCATCGAGAACCTTGTCGAGTTCCCTGCGCAGCAGTTCGAGGTCGTGTCCGACGAGCACGTTCGTCCCGCACGTCACGGTGATCGGTCGCTCCGTGTTCTCCCGCACCGTGATGCACGGAACGCCGAGATAAGTCGTCTCCTCCTGGATGCCGCCCGAGTCGGTAAGCACCACCGCCGCTCGCCGCTGCAGCGCAAGGAAGTCAATGTAAGGTTTCGGCTCCAGCAGCAGTAACCGATCCGAAGCCGGAAGCGTCAGCCCAAGGTCGTGGATCCGCTGCCGCGTTCGCGGATGCACCGGAAACACCACCGCGATCCGCGCGCTGATCTTGCCCAGCGCCTCGAGCAGCGCCCGCAGCGACTCCGGATCGTCTGCGTTCGACGGCCGATGCAGCGTGACCAGGACGTACGCGGATGGAATGCCGTCCACCGACACTCGCTCCGCCGCCGGAAGCAGGCGGATCAGCGTATCGATCATCACGTTTCCGACCAGGAAGACTTTTTCCTTCGCGATCCCTTCCCGTTCGAGGTTGCGATCGCCATCGTCGGAAGGAGTGAACAGCAGATCCGAAAGCTGGTCCGTAACCAGCCGATTGATCTCCTCCGGCATCGTCCGGTCGAACGATCTCAGTCCAGCTTCGACGTGACCGATGCGAATCCCGAGCTTCGCGCACACCAGCGCAGCAGCAGCCGTAGAGTTGACGTCGCCGTAGACCAGCACGAGATCAGGTCGCTGCTTCTGCACCAGCGCCTCGAACCCGATCATGATCTCCGCCGTCTGCTTCCCATGTGGTCCCGACCCAACCCCAAGGTTGACGTCCGGAGCCGGAATGGACAACTGCTGGAAGAACACATCCGACATGTTGACGTCGTAATGCTGTCCGGTGTGCACCAGTACCTGCGTGACCCCGCGGCGCGCCGCCAGCGCGCGGTGAACAGGCGCAACCTTCATGAAGTTCGGACGAGCGCCCACAACATGCAGAATTTGCATAAGATTCTTTGTTTGCCAGCTCTCTTGGGATTCGTCTCAGCCTAGCACAGCACGCACGCTTCAGTGGCTGATGTCTTCGGTACGCACCACTTTGAACACGGTCATGAACAGGATCTTCAGGTCGAGCCAGAACGAGCAGTGCTGCAGATACCACGCATCAAGTTCCACCTTCTGCGGAATCGGAATCGTGTCGCGACCGTTGATCTGCGCCCATCCCGTCAATCCGGGAATGAGCTTGTCGACTCCTCGTTCGGTTCGCAGAGCAACCAGATCATCCTGGTTGAACAGCGCCGGACGCGGTCCGACAAAGCTTATGTCTCCCTTCAGAATGGAGAACAATTGCGGAAATTCATCCAGGCTGGAGCAGCGGAGAAACCCGCCGATCGGCGTAAGGTAAGCGTCAGGATCACGGAACAAGTGTGTCGCAAGTTGCGGCGCGTCGATTCGCATCGATCGGAACTTCGGCATCCGGAAAATGCGGTTATTAATGCCAACTCGCTCGCTCCAGTACAACGCAGGTCCCCTGTTGGTGAGCCGAATCAGAATGGCGATCACAATCATGGGAATTCCCATGATCAGCAACAACACCGTGGCAGCGACGATATCGAACACGCGCTTCGCGGCAAGATAGCCGCGAGTCGGCAATCGGAGATCGGCTACGGCACGGGCGGGTTGGGAGACAGTACTCATTTGCTTGCCAGGTACGCTTTCACCATCTCCTCTCGCGCTTGATCACCGTTGTCGGGCCAGACGAATCCTGCAGTCGCCAGTTTATCCGTATTCAGAGAAAACGAGTTGGTAAGTTTGCGCAGGGATTCAAGGTTGAGAGGTCCGTTAATCCCGAGCTTGGCGGCAGCGCTGAACGCAACTGCGCCGGTCCAAAGAACAGCGAACGGAATGTGCTTTGGGCGAGGACGTTTCATCCGATCAGCCAAGTCGTTGGTGAAGTCCTCAAGTAGCATCGGCGCACGATCCGCGATGTTATAGGCTTCACCCGGAATCCCTTTCTCGGCCAAGTAGACGAACGCCGCAGCTGCGGAACGAACCGACGCGAAGCTGCGCTCCACTTTGCGAGATCCAGCATGGAAGTAAATGCCGCGATCAATCGCCTTCATCAGGCTGAGCAGGTTGAACCGGACGTTCGCCCCGTAGGTGAGACATGGACGACCAATGAGGACCTCAAGTCCTCGACCGGCGAATTCATGGGCAAGATTCTCGACCTCGATCTTGGTTTCCGCGTAGAGGTTCTCGGGCGCTTGCGGCGCATCCTCTCGGACGCCGCAGCCTCGCTGGCCGTCGTAAACGTGTGCGCTCGAAGCGAGCACGACGCGACGAACCCCGAGGCGAGCAGCCGCTTCCAGCACGTTGCGCGTTCCGCCAGCATTCACGGCTCGCGCGCGCGTATGTTCCTCTTTGCTCGTAAGTGTCGTGTGCGCGACTCCGGCGAGATGGATCGCAATCTCCGAGCCGCGAAGCGCCCGCTCGACGGCGGCGGAATCGGTGACCTCGCCGGGAGCAGCGCAGACGCGGGATGGAAGCGTCCGTTCGTTGCCATTGCGCACCAGCGCTCGGACGGAGTGTCCCCGATCAAGCAGCAGTGGAACGACGTGTCGTCCGATGAAACCTGTTCCGCCGGTGACTGCAACGACCGCCATCAGAGAGCCTCGCCGGAGCGCGCCGGATTCGCTGCGAGCGGTCGGGCAACCGCACTCTTACCAGTGAGGTTCGCAAGTACATCGAGATACTGTCGTGCGGTTTGCTCACGCGACATCTTGGTGAGAATGTACGCCCGTCCATTCCGCCCGCAGCGCGCCCGCAGTTCCGGATTCGCGTACATCTCGCGGATTGCCTGAGCGATCGCCTCCGGATTCTCGGCTTCGACCGAGATCCCAGCTTCCGCGTCGCGAACAATCCTCTCTGCTTGTCCGCCAACAGCCAGCACAACCGGACGCCCGCACGACATGAATTCCAGCATTTTGGTTGGAATGACCGTCTTGAACACTTCCTGGTTCTTGAGCAATGCCAGGCAAACATCGGAGCTGTTGATGATGGCGGGGATGTTTTCACGTGGCTGCTGTCCGGTGAAGATGATGTTCGTCAGTTGCCGCTCTCGCGCACGCCGAACCAACTCTTCACGATTGCCGCCCTCGCCTACAAGTAGAAGCAGTAGCTTTGGAGAGGTCGACTGCAGTAACTGCGCGACCTCAAGAAGAGTCTCAAGTCCATGAGCCATTCCTATGGTCCCGATGTAGGAGACTACGAACTTGCCTTCAGTAACCCCGAACTTGCGCAGGATTTCGGAAGAACCCTGCGCGGGCGAGAAGCGATCGGTCTCTACGCCGTTGAGGACGATCGACATCTTCTCCACTGGAACACCCCAGACGGAGTTCAAGTAATCCTTAAAGGCGGGCGTAACAACTACTATGTGATCGCTGTGCTTGTAGAGGAAGCGAACGATCGAAGCTACTACCTTATATATGCGCGAATGTTCCGCGCCGAGTCCGACACCTTCCAGCGATTCTGGCCAGAGATCGCGCACCTCGAAGATGAATGGCACTCGCTTCAGGCGCGCGACGTTGTAACCAGCAATCGCAATCGGCAGCGGAGGCGAAGTTCCGATGACGACATCGGGGCGCTCCAGGAAAGCTCCGCGCATGGTCGCCGACACGCAGAACGAGCCGTAATTCAGAACGCGCTCGATTGGTCGGCGATTTGGATAAGGCAGCAGCCAGGTGCGGACGACATCCACACCATCCACCTGCTCGCGATAAAAGAGACGCTTGAACTTGTCGCGGTACTCGGGGATAACCACGCCGGTTGGGTGATTGGGAAACGCGGTGAGCACCGAAGCCTTATGTCCAAGCATTGCCCAGTGCCGGCTGAGTTCGGCGGCGCGGCCGGCGAGGGCGCCCATCTCGGGCGGGTAATGCTGGGACACGTAAAGAATCTTCATCTCAGTAGTAGCAAAGCTTGAACACGCTCTTGTACACCAGTGCGCGACTGCGCTTTACCCTGCTCTCCTGATAACGCTCCCAGCGCTCGGCAAATTCTTCGAAAAATGAGTCGCCGCTGAGCTTCGCCATGACGCGCAATTGAACGATGTGCAACCGGTGGTAGAACGGGCTGGCCATCATTTTCATGCGAGTGCCGGATTGTTCATAGAGCGACCAGTAACCGGTATCGTAACGAGCGAGGTTCGCCCTCAATGTCGCCAGCGAAGCTTCCCACAACTTCCGCGCTCGCTCATCGTTTGTAGCGACTACGAGGTCGTACACTCCCCAACTCGCCCACATGAAGCCGTTCAGAATGTGTGTCGGCGGCGAGACGATGTATTCCTCGATCCACCTGTGCCCTTCAGCATCGGTAAAAATGACTCCACTTTCTGCGACATCGGCAGTCATGGATTCGAACGCGCGGTTCGCAGCCTCGAGATATGCCATATTGCCAGTCTCGGCGTGTGCACGAACCAGCAGAGAAATTCCCTGTCCCTGCGCAAGACCGGAGTACCAGGGCGCGCGCAGAGGCGTCCGGTACTCGAAATCGAAATGATGGTTCCAGACCCAGAAACCCCCGGGGTTCGTCTCGAGGTTGGCGCCGAGCCAATCGGCAGCCCTGAGGAAGCGCTCGCGACGGCGGGGCTCGCCCGACTTCAAGTACAAGTTGAAGTTGCCCAGTCCATATTGCGCAATCGCAATCGGGTTGTACTGTGGACCAATTGCCCCCAAGTAGTCGAGCATGGGGATGCCGACGCGATCAAAAGTTCCGGCGTAGTCCGCCTTCTGCTCGAACACCATGTAATAGGGACCCAGGCGCGAGGGATCGAAGTTGTTGATGGCGGGGCGTTCGTGCCAGAAAGTCAACTGGCTCTGCGCTGGCGTGAGGTATGCGCCGAAGATTCGCCGGTAATAGTTCAGCCGTTTCTGCAAAATGCTCATGAGACTACGAGTAGGAAGCGACCCCTGATTTGCGCGCCTCCGTCTTTGTCGTGAGTAACTCGCGATAGATTTCTAAGATTCTGGATGCGTTGTGACGCCAAGTCAAATGCCCACAGACAAATGAACGTCCGGCGTCGGCGATTTTGTTCCGCTCATCCAGATGCCGCACTGCCCAGCGCAAGGCTTCGGCAACTGCGGTCGCAGTTCGCGGCGCGACCAGGTACCCGGTCTCCAGGTGGCGAATAAAATCCGACGGCCCCTGACCGTCACAGCCGACAGTGAACTTTCCCAACGACATCGCTTCGGCATACATGATGCCAAAGGCTTCGCGCCAACTCGGGAGACAGAAGATGTCGGCCGCCAACAGCTCGGACATTACCGATTCATGCGCGAGAGGTCCGAGGTAATGAAGATGCGAGGTTAGTCCGAGTTCGCCGACCCTAGATAGCAGTTGCGCGAATTCCGAGCCACCGCCGACGAGAACAGTCTCGATCTGTTCACGAATATCCGATTCGAGCGAAGCAATTGCTTCAATCAGCAACTCGAAACCCTTACTCGGCTCATAGTTGGAAACGGCTATGACACGGGCAGGGCGCATCCGGGGAATTCGAGTCGACGGTACGAGCTCTTGATATGCAACAAACCCGTTGTTAATGACCACGCAATGATCCGATCTGGTTGTGTATCGGCGGATGTACTCCAAGAGCGGTGAGCCTACGAGCACGACCTTGTCGGTCTCTTCCAGCATCCGCCCAATCTGGTCGCGCTTGGCTTGGCTGTCATCGAATCGCGGCGCGGTTTCGATGCCATGAATCGTGAGAAGGGATGGAATCCCCAGTTCCTCAGCGGCGGCCACAGCGACATACCCGAGTGGAATTCCGTGCGCGTGGATGACGTCTATTCTCGATTGCTCATGGATCGTTCGAACGTCGTTCACAAGCTGCGTAATGAAATGAGCGGCGTGAGTTCCCAACACGTACCGGGGCAGACTGAAGAATCTGGCGTTTGCAACCTGAAAACGTTCTGCAGCGTAAACGCTCGGATCAACCGGGCGCTTGCTGGTTCCTGCGATGGAGTTCAGAAAGCCGGGCAGCCACGGACGAGCGACCATCACAGTGACATCGCAGCCTTGTGCCGCCAGTTCGCGTACCTGGTCGAGCACGAATTTTCCCTGCTTATCGCCAGGATGCGACGGAAACAACGAAGTGAGTACGAGGACGCGTATGCCTGTGCTCGTCATTGTCGGGGCGCAGCGGCAAAGGCATGGAAGTCGAGTGCGACTGGCTTTCCGGTGCGGAGGCTTTCAGTGATGGCGAGCGTGGCCTCCGTTCCCGCGACAATCTCTCGAAACGGAATTGGCGACGCGCCGCCTTGACGGATAGACCTACTGAACGCCTGCCATTCCGCGATGTGTCCCTTATCCTGCCGCAGCGTCGATTTTTTTGTAGTTCTTCGTCCGTCCTTCACGAGCTCAAGCGTACGGAAATCGTCGAGTACAGCGACGCGACCGCCGCCGAAAGCTTCGACACGTTCTTTCCCGAATGCCTTATCACCTTCGGCGATGTAGGAAATGGATCCAATCGAGCCATTTTCAAATGTGAGGTTCACGACCACGCTGTCTGATGGATTCCCGGGCGAGGGTAATGCAGCGGCAAAAAGAGTTCGCGGCAATGAGCCAGTCAGGAAGATCAGGAAATCCATGAAATGGCAAACCTCACCGAGAATGCGTCCGCCGCCCTGCGAGGGGTCGTGTACCCAGTGATTCGCGGGAATCGCTCCCGCGTTGACGCGGTAATTGGCCGCGATTGGTCCGTGCACGGCGGAAAAAAATTGCTTCATGGCGACCGCCATTGGGGCGAACCGCCGGTTATAGCCGAGCATCAGCAGTTCTTCCCGAGCCGCTGAGTTTGCTTGCACAACCTCGGCTAGTTCCTCTCTTGTAAGACACAACGGTTTTTCGCAGAAGACGTGCTTGCCCGCATTCAGAGCCGCGACAACCTGCTGTGCGTGCAGGTGATGGCGCGTCGCAACCAGAACCGTATTGATAGACGAGTCACGAAGAATTTCGTTTTGATCGGTAGTGCAATAGCGGAATCCAAAGCGAGTCGCAGCATGCCGTCCGGTAGCACCAGTGGCGGTGCACACCCCGACAAACTCAATTCCTCCGGCTTTCTGCATCGCCGGCAACAACACTTGACCGCCAAAAAGTCCCGCGCCGAGAACACCTATTCGAATCGCTTCCTTCTTGCTGCTCGTGGATTCCGGAATCAGGTCTATTCGTCGCCGCTCATCAACGTTTTCGCGATAACGAATGAGCACGCCCATGAAACGCTCATTCTTCTTTCCAGTAATCAGGTCGTATGCTTGCGCGGCCTGCTCGATCTCGAATCGATGAGTGATGAGCGAGGACAGGGTGATCCTCGAATCGGCAACAAGTTGCAGGAACGCTTCCATGTTGCGCGACTCGGTCCAGCGCACGTACGACACCGGATAATCGTGCCCCTTTTCTTCATACTCGGGATCGTACCGTCCCGGGCCGTAGGAGCGCGAGATGCGGAAATCGAGTTCCTTCTCGTAATAAGATTTCCGCGGAAGCTCTGTCCCGACCGCGCCAACAGCGACGACGACCGCCCTGGATCGCGCGATGGTTCCGGCCACTTCAACCGGTTCGCTGCTCGTAGATGCAGCGGTGATGATGACAGCATCGGCCCCTCGATCTTTCGTACGAGAGGCAACGAGCGATTTGAATCCCTCCGCCTTGTTCGCGGTATCGTCACACCCGTTCTGTTCGGCGAGGTGACAGCGCTCGGTGTCGAGATCCATTCCGAGCACGATGCATCCGGCAGCCTTCAGCATCTGCACCGTGAGTTGACCAATCAGGCCAAGGCCGATCACGGCGACGGTTTCGCCGAGTTTCACCTCGGCCAGCCGAATCCCGTGGAGAGCGATGGCGCCGACGGTCGTGAAGGCTGCATCTTCAAAGCTGAACTTCGTCGACGGAAGCGGTGTCACCAGCATTCGCGGCACGGAAATGATTTCGGCGTGGCTCGCGTAGTTCATGCCGGAGCACGCGACACGATCGCCGACCGCGATGTCGGTGATACCTTCACCCACAGCGATGACAGTTCCGGCGCTGCTGTAACCCAGGCTGAGAGGCTGATCGAGACGGCTACTTACAGCATCGAGCGCGTTCAGCACACCTTCCCGTCGCGCCTTGTCCATGACTTGCCGGACGAGATCGGGACGCGCCTTTGCCTTTTGCAGCATGTTCTTCTCGGCGAACTCGATTACCATTCGCTCGGTGCCGGCTGAGACGAGCGACGCCGCATTTCGGACGAGCACATGTCCGGGTGTAAGGGCCGGGGCGGGAACTTCCTCGACGGTGCTTGCACCGGAGCGGACGGATTGGAACATCTGCTTCAGGACGGTTCCTCTTTAACGTATGGCGTTCTGCAATTGATTTTCTCGCATTTCGGAGATTACGAAACGCAATTTACCGGACCGGGTTCGCGCTAATCGGTCAACGTACTCTAAGTCGATGTGCATGTCAGTCCCGAGGCGCTGGGCGAATTCGCGGCGCAGTTGCTTTTCGTCGGCTTCACCATAATCGGTTCCACGTACTACTCGCAACGTAATCCTGCCTGGTTCCTGCTGCACGATTTGCGCCTCGCGGATGCGAACCATATCCTTAAATATGTGATCTAACCTTCCGATTCGCGCCCCGTTCTTCAGCACAACATAATCTTCCTGGCGCCCATCGATGGAGTCGACAATACGACCGGGCAACCCACAATCGCAGCTTCGGTCGCTCAAGGTCGCCATGTCTTGTGAATCATAGCGAAGCAGCGGGGTGGCGTAGTTGCTGAGATTGGTTCCAATCACTTTGCGCTCTCTGTGATCGCCGAGGAACTCCACGCACGCAAAATCGTCGTCTAGATGCAGGTTGCCGCGAGGGCATTCGGATATATTTGCAACGGCCTCGGCCATACCGTAGTGCTGGATCGGGCGCACGCCAAACGCTCGATGCATGGTCTCAGCCTGTTGTGGCAGCAGATTCTCCGCTCCAATCGTGACCCAGGTGGGCTGATACCCAAGATCAAAGCCAGTATCGGCGATAAATGCCGCCACCATTGCCAGCAATGACGGGTACCCGTGCAACCATGGCAGACGCCCTGAGCGTAGCTTTTCTGCGTAGAGTTTCAGATTCCCCGGCGTGAGGTGGTAGGCACTGAAGAACAACTGGTGTCCGGCGAAATTCGTCCGCCAGAATGGTGGACCGGACTGCTCGGCCGGCACCAGTGAACGCCCGCCGAAATATGCACACCAGATCCCGGGCTGAATTCCGTGCCATCGGCGGTACCGCCACCAGACCGCCCACTGCTCCTGGACGGCTTCCTGTGTGGCGAGAAAGTGCAACCCGCCGCCGGTGGTTCCACTGGTGTGGACCATCTCGCACGAATAATTCTTCGCAAGATCAGAGACAAAATCGGAACCTTGTTCCTGGACCGTTGACTTATTCAGCACCGGGAGAATCTTCAGATCATCGAGACCCCGGATGTCTTGCGGGCGAAGGCCAAGCTCACGGAACAGCTTTCGATAATACGGAACGGTACTGGCGCAGTGTGCGACGAATGTACGTAACCGGCGGTCGCGAAACTCGCGAACCTGCTCGTCAGAAAACGAGCTGCGCGTTTCGGCCTCGGCCAGTGCGCGGCGAAAACCGGAGCCGTATCGCTTCCGCTGAATCCGCAAACCCTCAATTGAACAGCCGAGATTTTGAAGGGGAATCGGGAGGCGCAGGTAGAGGCGCTCAAGATTCATCGCGCGAGAACCTCGGCTGGTTGTCGCTCCACTTGGCCTTTCCACCCGAAGTGCGGTTCGAAATGGAAAGTCGCGTCGTCAGGTACATCAACCAATGGCCCGCTCCACGCCTCGACATTGCTGATCAACTCAACATCGCGCCAGTCGTGATCGACCAGGGGGCATTGCTTAACCTGGAATGCCCGTCGGACGATCGGTATCTTTTCCGGGTCAAAGCCCATCAGCCACGCGCAAGCGGCGTCGACACTCGCCGGATTGATGCCGAAGAGCATCGTGCCCGCAGGCACAGGGTCGGGATTCAGCGGTCCTCTGCCTTCACCGGCGATGATACCGTCCACTAGAACATAGTGACGCTTGCGGTTTTCCGGCAGAGGTTCGCGCAGTCTTCCGTCAGCAATGCCATACAAAACCAACTTGTTCAGGTCGAGGCACATCCGCCAAATGGTGTCGTTTCCGAACCAGTTGCCACTCCGAATGACCTTCTGACTGTCACCGAATATCGGTATACCGAACCGGCGTGCCCTTTGCCAGAGCCACGGACCGATTCCCGGAAAACGCACTGCGATGGCGCGAAGAAGTGATGCAGTCCGACGCTCCAGGCGGTGCTTTCCGCCGGGGTGAGGATGCTCATCCCCACCATCCTTCGGGTCGCCTTCGGTGTGATGGGGCAACCAGTTCTTATCTGCATTCACTCCGACCAGGTTCTTAAGACTTACCGTGATACCGGCTTTCTTGTGCGTTTTGAGTTTGGGCAAGCTGAATACTACATCAGCCTTGATGACCGTTCCCGCGATCATGTATTCGTGGTGCCCGCCCGAGTGGTGCCGATTGACCTCGCCGGAATCGTAATCCGCTCCGTAGTAATGGCCGGTGCCGTTATGACCAACGAATTCACTTGCGTCCTTGAGATCAAGGACGGCTGTTCCATTGGGATCTCCCTGGAGCCTTCTTCGCTCGACAATGACATCGTCTTTGCTGGTCCACTCCTCACGACGGAGATCAACGAGTTCGAAGAGGAACCCCTGCCGGCGATAAAACTCTTGAATAGACTCGAGACCCAGAACGCGAACCAATCCAGTCCACGACGAATCCGTCTGCGGAGCATCAGCGAGATATAACTTGCCTGGCGAGCCAATGGCTTTCCAGATGTAGTCCGCCGCCGCACGGATCACGCTGCCATGAGTGAGGACATACTGCCAGCCCTTAGGATCACGGGGATGGGTTTCCTTCACCATGTTGGGCTTGAGAACAACCGTCTCGCCGGGATGCATCAACTCTCCGAGGGGATTCCATTCGGGTGTTCCGAAATGCGTGGCGTCGAGGCCAGCGAGTCGAAAGCATTCGCGGACGGCAGCATAGGCATGGTTCGCCGAAGCCTCAAACTCGCCAAAGGCGTATTCCGGATAGCGTTCAGAGGGGTGGAACGGTGGCAGATCGGGATACTGGGCGAATCGGCTTCGGAACGCTACGACCTGTTTGGGCATTATCGCCATAATACTGTAAGGACCAGAAGCGCCCGGACCGGATCGTCCGCCGGATGTCCTACGTCATAGTGGAGCTCTTCTCGACTATAACGGGAGGTGGCGCCTCGCCATCAGCATGAGGTCTGAGCTCGTGCAGATGCATTTTCTCCCACTCCATCACGACCCTGAATTCCACAAAGATGGCATGCATGATGCAGAAGACCAGTCCTTTGGGACCGTCCAGGAACCCGAACCGGAAGAAATAGCGATATAGAAAGTAGAAGAAAGCACGCGCGGGGAGATGGCGGAACACTTTCTCCTTAAGGAACCGACGCCGTTGGGCTTGCGATCCGAACAGGCGGGGCCGAATGCGCTCGTCGGCCCCTATGTTTCTATCGAGTTGCTCATAAGCAACGGTGTTCAGTTGCGCATAGCGAATATGCTTTGCGATCCAGTACGACATGTCGTGCAAGTCACGATGAATGATGTCATGTTTGCACTCGCTGAGCTTGCCCTCCAGGATCAGGTGCTCATCGACGGGACGGTTTTCATAACGTCCGAGGCGGTGCCTGAAGAACCGCAGCCCCCATGCCGGATACCACCCGCAATGGCGTATCCACTTGCCGTAAAAAATGAGACGCCATTTGACGTAAAAGCCGTCGAAGCCGCGGCCGTCCTCCGCCAGGATTTGTTCGACTTCCCGTTTCAGGCCGTCGGACAAGAACTCGTCGGCGTCCAGCATGAAGACCCATTCATTGCGGAACGGGAGATGATCTAGCGCCCAATTTTTCTGGGCAGAATACCCGGGCCACGGGTTCTGAACGACTTCCGCTCCCATATCGCGCGCGATTTCGATCGTCCGGTCTGTACTGAAACTGTCCACAACAAAGACCTGGTCAGCCCAACCGCAGACATTCTCCAGCACCTGCCGGATATTGATCTCTTCGTTTCCGGTGATGATAAGAACGGAAATGGGCACGCTCATCGCGACACGCCCCTAACGAATGATCCGACGCCCGTGTTGTCTATTGGAGCGAGAGCCCGGCGAAACAATGCAACATTCGCTTCGAGATTGCTCTTGCTGTTCATTACCGATCGGCCGAACTCGGAAGCCTTTTGCGACATGATGCGGTATTCCGCCTCGGGCATATGGACACACGCCTGCAGGACTCGCCGCCACTCCGCCGTGTTTTCCAATGGAATATCCCAGCCGACACACTGACTGCTCAATCCCAACCACTGGGTGCGATTGCTGATGATGATCGGACACCCGGCAGCCGCCCCTTCAATGATTACGTGACCGTAATTCTCACCCAGGGTGGGGAGAATAAAGAAGTGCCTTTCTGACAACTCTTCGAGAACACCCTGAGGGGAAACCGAGCCATGCCAACGCACGGTCACATTGGCCGGCAGCGATGCGATCTTCTGTTCGCACTCCTTCCAAAGCTCGGGGTCCTGCAACGGCCCGAAAATATCCAAACTTACTTCGCCCTGCAGTTCGCTCAATCTCTCGAGCGTGAACAGGGGATTCTTCATTCTCACGATGCGTCCTAATGTAACGAACCGTGCGGAACCGGGATGCTTTTCAGGTCTACGAATTTCGCTCAGCTTATAACCGAAACCCAGGTCAGGCGCCACGTGAACAATCTCAGGCGAGACGCCGAACGGCTCCAACTGGCTCAGTATTTCCGACTTCTCGCGATCCGAAGAGGCGTGCCAATGTAATCCGGAGTAAAGGCTGAACCCGCGAGCGACTTTCATGTACCCGCGCTTCTTCAGGATTTTGAGCCCCAGCGCACCCCCCGCGAGATCGCCGCGCGTCGCCAGCACAACGGGTACCTGCGGAAGCATTCCGCGCTTCCGCGCGAGCAGGGCGCAAATGCTCGATGTCGAGAAGAAACCGTTCAGGTAAATGATGTCAGGCTGCACTTCGTGCGCGATCCGCTGAACCGTACGCGCGTTCCACTTTGGAATGTAGAACACATCGCCGCTGCCAACTCGGTTCCATTCGCCGGTTCGGACAGTGCTGTAGATCTCCGTACTCCCCGAATCATGGTTTAGCGTAACCAGCTTCCAGTCGAAAAACGGTGCGAGTGCTTCGACCATGCAGGAGACGGTCCGCACCGGCCCGCCCGAGTTGAATCCCGGCAGATAGCAGCCGAGCAGCGCGAGAATCTTCGGCCTGGCAGCGGAAATTGATGAATTCTGTTCCGACACTGGGCACAGTGTAGCAGTATTTCAGTCGCCGGAATTCCGCAAGTACAACCTATGGCAAGTGGCGAGAAAGGGGCTAATATGAACGCCGGAACCGCTGGATGTAACCGAGAAAATCCCAGTCACCTTGCACGACACTCTCGAAATCATCGAGCGTGTACGCCCGCCGAACATCCGTCCTCGGTATCCGGTATCGGTCCGGCGGATGATCGCTGGCCCAACGATCCTGGATCGTAATCACGGCGTTTTCATAGCCAGCGCGTTGAACTGCGTCCACGGTACGGTCATTGTGGCGTCCCCAGGGATAACAGAAGCTGCTGCACGCTACTCCGAGGCGGTTTTCGATATCCTGCTTTGATCGGCGAAGTTGGTCGGCACCTTCAGGATCGGGGAGGGTGGTTAAGTCATGGTGTCGGAGCAGATGCGACCCGAATCGAACTCCGCCAGCCTGCATTTCCCTGACTTCAGTCCAAGTCAGCATCTCTTCGTTAGGATAGAGACCGTCGAATTCGTTGGACGACTTTCGGACGCCATCGCCGATGGCCTCGACGAGAAGATAGACGCTGGCGGAAAGACGCAGTCGCCGCAGGATCGGAAAGGCGCTTCGAAATACGCTCGCGTAACCGTCATCAAATGTAATCGCGCAGACGAGGCCGGAAGGAGAAGGAATCCATTCGCCCTTTATGACGGAATCGAGCTCGAGTACCGCGGCGTAGTTGCTGAGCCAGAACATCTGCTGCCGGAAATTCTCTTCCGTTACACCGCGCTCGGTTCCAATCGAGTGATATGTCAATACAAATGCCAGCGGCCGTTTGGGCGATGGCGCCGGATGAAATACCGAATAGCCCTTGCCGATCAGCCGTTTCCAACGTAGAGAGTTGTTCATGATTACGCGCGTGCGGCCGTCAGTTTCGGCGCAACTTGTACCGGCGTCCCCACCACGGCCCCCGTACGGTTCAGTGCTCCGATCGCGAGTCCAAGCGTCGCCCAGTACACGGAAACGTCGGGTCCGAATGAAAGGAACCAAGCCTCAAATTGGCCATGGAATAACGCCGCGCACAGATAACCCATGGCGATCAACGCGATCAAGCGTCGGCCGGCATCGGCACTTCGGGATGATTTCCGAAATGTGAAGAATAGCGTCAGCAAAACCCAGGAATAGAAGAATAGTCCGACGACGCCGGTCTCTTCCATGATGCCGAAGATGCTGTTCCCCTTCTCTCGTGAAGCGCTGGAGAAAGTTTCCCCTTCCTGCCAATAACGAGACATACCGACGCTGACACCAAATCCGGCTCCATACACCCCGCCCAGCTTTGCCGCATCCCAGGAAACGTCCATCTGATCTTCGCGAGACGAAAAGATCGCACTTCTCTTCTTCTCGATAAACGTGTAGTAGAACCTGTCAAAGAGTCCGGCGCCCGTAATCGCGTACGTCAGGACCAGCACCGTAACCGTCAAATAGACCAGTTTCGTTCTTCCGGTCCCGCTCACATATCGACTTGCAATGAGGCAAAGAATCAGCAGTGCAACCAGCGCCGCTCGACTGTGCGTCTCGAACATAACCAGTACCAGCGCGCCCGCCAGAAAATATATCCAGCGGCGATGCCTGGAAGAAGCGCGTGGAAGTAATTTCAATTCGTAGATTAACCAGGGCGCGGTCAGCATAAGGCTGGCGCCGAGCGCATTGGAGTTTCCGGAGTAAGAGCGAAAATTACCTTCGACCCATCCCCGCCCGGTGGCGAGCGCGAACAGAGACGTAAGCACCAGCGGAATGACGCTCCATTCCAGGGGTTCGAAAGGATTCTCGGTTCCGCCGCTCTGCCCGATTATTGCTCCCGATAACAGCAGTGCGAGCACTGTTGACCCGTAAAGCACCCATTTCGTCAGACTCAACACCAGGTTTTCGGTCCAGAAAGTAGTGATAAAGCTGTAGGTGAGGAAGAGATAGAAGGCGATCAGCACCGGGGATAGGATCTGAACCCGAAGGCGTGCAAACATCGCAAGACAGCCCGCGATCAGCAGCGCCAGCATCGGGAACCGGGCGTAAACTCCTACAAGACCTAGCGGGAAGTTCGTCGCCAGGAACGACATCACCGTGAGTATGAATACTATCCGTAAGAACTTCATCTCGAATCCAACATCTTCACGAGGGCTGTCTTGATCGTTTCTGCCTGACGCTCGATCACCCACGGTGCGATGATTCGTTGCGAGGCTTCCCCCATTGCTGTTCGCTTCTCCTTGTCGGTTGCCATGGCGGTGATCGCTTCCGCGAGTTTCACTACATTGTCGACGGGGAAAACGTAACCGTTCTCTTGATGGAAGATAAGATCATCAACGCAACCACACGCATCTGAGACGATGATGGGAAGACCGCACACCATCGCCTCATTTACGACGAGCCCCCACGGTTCGCGGCGTGAGGGCAGAATGAATGCATCGCTGGAGCGCATCCACGATATTACCCCGCGCTGGTTTTCACGACCCGGATACCATACCCTACCCGGAAACTTGCCTACGAACTTTTCAACTCGCTCCCGTTCAGGACCGTCTCCCACAATTGCAAGCCCCAGTTTCGGATCGCGTGCGGCAGCTATTTCAAAGGCCGCAAGGAGCACGTCGATAGCCTTCTGGTGGACGAGACGCCCGACAAAAAGACATACCACCTGATCCGTTGGAATTCCTCGCGCCTCTCTGAATTCACGCCGGGCCGGGGTCCTGGCGTCACGAACCCTCGCCGTATCGACCGTCATGTGCGATATAAGGATCTTCTCCTGCGGAACGCCGTAGTGGCGAAAGTATTCGGCCTGCCGGGTGCCGCCCGGTATCGCGAATGTGATCCACTTCATCCAGAGTGGGTAGACGCGGTCTTTGGTTCGTCCGCGCCAGCCGTTGCTCGTCCGAAGGGGCGTATCGGATTCCACCGCGAACGGAACACCTCGCATGCGACAAGCGAGGATCGACAGCCTAACCACCCAATGCGCCCATCCCGCGAGGTGGGCGGCTCCATACTCGCCCCGGACGATCCGGCGAACCAGCGCGGCAATGTTTCGCATTCTCGCTGCAAACGAGACTGACCGATCCAGTAATACCGGAACACCTTCCGCATCGGCATCCAAGCCCCATGGCTGGGACGCGTTCAGGAATGTGAAGTAGAGGTCCACCGAGAGGGTTGGATCGCGCTTGAGATACAGCGCGCGTGGCAAGATGTAAGGCGTAGGTTCGAGCAACAATACGAGACAACGGCGCTTGGATTCACTACCCACACTGGCGCTCGGGCTCATTCCGACCTGCCCTGGACCGCGACTGCAGCTTCCTCACCGCGCGCGAACTGGTTCCACAATGCCTGTAGCGCGAGCAGCGCAAGTCCATATACGCCCGCACCGCCGGCGATAACGACTACCACATTCACGTTGACCATCTGCTGGGCAGCCAGAATTCCGCCAATCATCGCGGCAGTCGCGATCAACGACACCACAAGCGGACGAGCGAATACCGGCTGCGGCAAATCTCGACTGAAATAAAACGCCATCGCTGCCACGATCGCCTGGGCAACAATCGTTGTAAACACTGCGGCGATGGCCCCGTACTTGGGGATGAACACCAGGTTGAGCGCAACATTCGCTACCGCGCCCGAAGCAACGCTCAACAGGTATTTCCGCTCGCGATTATTGGGAACCAGACGCGAGGCGAACAGCACCGCCGCCGATGCACTCAACAGGTTGAGCATCAACCAGCGAAGCAGATGTTCGGCGCCAGCAAAGCGAGCGCCCATGACCAGGCGACTGACGGGCTGCGCAAGAACAAAACCACCGGCGGCGATCGGCAGTGCCAGCGCAATCGAGGAATTCGCCATCCATTGCGCGTACCGCCGGTCCGCGTGCGCGTCGCGTTTCGCTGCGCCAGAAAACAACGGGAAGAAGACCGTAGCCAACACTGTGAGGAACGACATCGAGATCGCCATCAGCCGATAACTTGCTACGTACAATCCAACTTCGGCCTCGGTACGCATATACCGCAGCATGACTGTATCGATCTGGTCGTAGATCATCGACATCATGCTCGCGATTCCCAGGACGGCGCAGATGGGCAGAATCTTCGCCCATGCCTCAGGCATGTACTTCGGCAATCCGATGTCGAAATCCTTGTGTGCCCGATTCAGCAGAATGGCAGCGCCAACGGCAATCGAAACGGCAGCGGCCAACGGAACGATCCAGGCATCACCTGGCCGATGAACCCAGGACAGGATCATCGCCATGTACACCAGCTGGCCCACGATCGTCACCAGCGACACCCGCCACATTTTGGAATGACCGATGTAAAGCCACTGCACGTCGACGGCTTTAACGAGGATTCCGGCACCGGTGATCAGGAGGATAATCCTGGTAGCCTGGTCTCGGGGAGCAAATGTGAACGTAAACCCAACCAGGAGCAAGCATGAGCAGACCGCAAGCAGGATGCGTGCACTCATCAACTTCTGCACAAGCGTCCGGGGCGCCTCGGCTGCACGCGCGGCTTCTCGGACTCCGTAGGCACGAAAACCCGGTGACGCAAGCAGTCCGAAAAATCCCGTAACTGCCGCAGCGAATCCTACTTTTCCATAACCTTCCGGACCCAGCGCGTGAAGAATCCAGGGAAACGTAACCAGCGGCACGAGTTTGCTGCTGAGGTCCATCACGAACAGAGCAATGGAATTGTTAACGACGCGTTTCGAATCCATGACGCGGGGTACTCGTTTGGACGCTGATTGGTAACTCGAAAGATAGCACAGGACTGCCGCCGTCCTGTTAACGCCGAGCACACGTTCCACCGAATTCCGTTCCGGGATACTACGCTCGAACCAATAGCCCCAAAGCACATGTACCAATTCGGTAAAGCGCTGCATTAGTAACCATTTTGGGAGGCCGAAATCATAAAAAGTGCATGTTAGAATCGCGAGTTAGTGAGTGTCTCTCCCATTTGTTCCATTTTGGAATGCTGGAAAGTGAGCACAAGGATCGCGCATGAACAGTCCTGAGTCGGGTCGGTCGGAGACGACCATAGTTCCTTTCGGAACTAATCGCGCGCTCGAAGAGATCCGTTTCGCTGCTCCTTATCCGACTCCGCCTCGTAAAGAACCCACGCTGCGCGATTACTGGCACATTTTGCTTCGCCGGAAATGGGCAGTCATTTCCTTCATGTTCATTGTAATGACGCTGGTGACAATTATTTCCCTGCGGATGCAGGCGAAATATGAATCGTCCGGCCGCATTGCGGTGGCGCGCGAAACACCCGAGGTCTTTGGGCTTCATAACGACTCTACGAATGGAAATATTGCCGCTGTCGATGACATCAGTCTTCTGCTTGAAACCCAGGTCCAGGTCCTGGAGAGCGAGCAGCTGTCGCTGATGGTGGCTCATAAGCTGCGATCCGGCGCCCCTAGAGCAATACCTGAGATATCAAGTGCGACGAACTTTTTCCCTGGAGCGATTGCTCCACCTACGCCGGAAGAGGTAAGCCTCGCCGGCCGATTGCGAAGCGGTCTGTCGGTCACCATTGTTCCGCGAACGCAGATCATCGAGATCCGTTACAAAGATCCCGACCCGCAGATGGCTGCGCGTGTAGTTCAGGCGTACATCGATTCGTACCTGGAGAGCAATTTCGATTCGAAGTTCCAGTCGATTAAGCAGACCACCGAATGGTTGACGCAGCAGCTCTCAGATTTGCAGACGAAAGTCGAGGTTTCGCAGGAAAAGCTCGTTCGCTACCAGCGCGAACACAACATCGTCGGGGTAGACGACAAACAGAACATCACGACCTCGCGCCTGGATGACCTGAACAAGCAGTTAACGGACGCCGAACTGGACCGCATCCTGAAGGAGACGCGTTATCAAGGTGCGAAGAACGGCGACGCGGAACTGATAGCCAAGACGGATAGCGGCGCTCTCATAGGAAAATTGCGCGACACCGAAGCTGACCTGAACAACCGCCTGGCCCAACTGCTCGTCGTCTACGGTCCGTCCTATCCGAAAGTGCAGGAGTTGAAGAGCCAGTTGGCGCAGACGGAAAAAGCAATTTCGGCCGAGCGCGTCAAGATGCTCGCGGGGCTCCAGGCCGATTATCTTGTGGCGGCAAACCGCGAGAAGATGCTGCGCGCCGAGTTTGAAAAGCAGAAGTCGGCGGCAAATGACCTCAATGAAAGCGCGATCGAATACAACCTGCTCAAGCGCGACGTCGACACGAATCGGCAGCTCTATGAAGGGCTGTTGCAGCGCCTCAAAGAAGCTGGGGTCGTTGCGGGTCTCCGTTCCAGCAACGTAACCGTAATCGATCCGGCGCGCGTACCCAAGTACCCGGTTGAACCAAACATTCCGCGCAATCTTGCTCTCGGTTTCATGATTGGCCTACTCGGCGGAATCGGATTGGCTGGGGTCTTAGAGATGATGGACAACACCGTGAACCTGCCGGAAGACGTCGAAGCTGCCTCGGGACTTCCCGTGATTGGAATCGTCCCTGAAACCCGGCAGATCGTCGATGGAAAGTCCAAGGCGAACAATGGGCTGGAAAAGCTCGCGCTGAAAAAGACTCCGGCTCTCTCGCCGCCTCCCCTGCTCTCACACGAGCGTCCGCAGTCGCAAGCGGCAGAGGCATACCGCGCCCTGCGGACGTCGGTTCTACTCTCCTCCACGCCGCCGAAAATCATTCTCGTGACCAGTGCGCTTCCCCAGGAAGGCAAAACCACGACGGCGGTGAATCTAGCGATTGTTCTCGCCCAGCGTGGCGGGAAGGTACTGCTGATCGACGGAGACCTGCGGCGCGCGCGTATTCACAAATTCTTCAAGGGTACGCAGGCGTCCGGTCTGTCGACGCTTTTGAACGGTCAGGACGATATCAGTGCAGTCCTTCTCCCAACCCTCGTTCCCGGGTTGAATGCGGTATTTGCGGGGCCAACCCCGCCGCAACCGGCCGAAATGTTGAGTTCGGACCGGATGCGCCGGCACTTGGCGCAGTGGCGCAATGAGTTCGATCACATCGTCATCGACTCTCCGCCGGTACTCTCCGTCACCGATGCGGCGCTGCTCTCGGTCGAGTCCGATTCGGTACTGCTGGTGATCCGCTCGCGGCAAACCGCGAAAGACGCGCTGCGGCGCGCATCGGAACTTCTCGCACAGGTCAAGGCTCGTGTGCAGGGCGTCGTGGTGAACGCGATCGATATGGATCAACCGCACTATTACTACTATTACGGCGCGAACTACGGCGCCTATTATCGCGACAACGCTTAAGCGGCAGTTGAACCGATGCGCATTCGCTTGCAATCGAGGCCCGCGAAGTTCCTGGTCGTGACGGTCACCGTTGTGCTTCTCGCTCCTTACTGCATCATTGCAGGTGGACGTTACCGGGCAGCTCGTGTTGCCGAGAAGGATGACCGCGCGTCTCTGGAGCGAGCCATCGCCATGCAACCGAATGACGCTGCTTATCGCGAGCGTCTTGCGCGGTATCTTTTGTACGTAGACCAGGATGCTCCCGCCGCGCTCCACAATTACCGGATTGCCTCCGCCCAGAACCCATACTCCTCATCCGATTGGCTGGGAATCGCACAGGCGCAATTGATTCTCGGCGACGAACCAGCCTCTCTAGAAGCGACTCAACGGGCCATTGAGGCCGACCCGACAACGCCTTCCGTGGCGTGGGAGGCGGCGAACCTGTTTATCACGAACGGGCAAATCGATCCTGCCCTGCGGGAAATCCGCTTCGTCCTGGCGAACGATTCGTCAATGCTGCTACAAGGCCTTCGACTGGTTCATCGCCTCGAACCTTCGGCACCCAAAGCAGTAGAGGCGGGCCTTCCGCCAGATCCAAAGATTTACCTCACCTTCATCACGATGCTGTCGCAGGAGGGCAAGGTCAATGAGGCTAAAGCCGTCTGGCCTCTGCTCATGGGACTGCACCAGCAATTCGATCCCAAGCTGACGCTCTATTTCCTGCATGAACTCACCCAGTCGGGCGACGCCAAAACGGCCTTGCAGTTCTGGAACGACTTGGGCAAACGGTTCACCGAGATCAATCGCTTGAACCAGCCAGGAAACCTTATCCACAACTCCAGTTTTGAATATGACATTCTCAACGGCGGCTTTGATTGGGAGTTCCTTTCATCGCGGGAGGTCGATCTCAGAACAGAAACATCCGACGCGCACGACGGCCGACGCTCCCTGTTGGTGACCTTCCTCGGCGAACGAACATCGGATATCGGGATGCACCAGTACCTCGTCCTGGAACCCAACACCCGCTATCGCTTTCGCGGCTATATGAAATCCGCCCTACAGACCGCTAACGGCCTGCAATTCATCCTCGTGGACGTGGCAAATCAGAAGCGCCTCCTTGAAACCTCCGACAGCGTCGACGACCGCCAATGGAAGGAGTTCTCCGCCGACTTCGTGACCGCCCCCAACACCAGGTTATGTGTCTTCCTGATGGGACGTTCCGGAGGGACACTGGTCCGCGGCAATGCCCTCATTGACGACCTCCACTTGGAGAAGGTGACCGAGTGATGAGTTCCGCAGTACATCACCGCCCTCACCTGTCTCCCGTCGGGGAGACGGAACAAGGAACTCTCGCCCAAGTGCTGCGCTCGGCTTGCTGTTACCTGACCGTCGCGATTCTCGTGTTTGGGCCGCTGGCGTTCGGTGCCGTCGAGCCTTGGTCGATGTTCATTCTGCATTTCGGAGCGGCCGCCGCATTTATTCTTTGGATTCTCGCGAATGTCGCCTCCCCGGGAGGCAGTATAGAGTTGCAGGCCATCCATTTGCCGCCGTTCCTGTTCGCCTGCATCGTCATCGGTCAGATCTTGCTGGGTGGAACCGCCTATCACCACGAAACCGTCACACAGTTTCTGAACTACGTCGCCTATGGTCTGATATTCCTCATCTCCACCGATCTGTTTCGCAACGAACGTGAAGCGCGCCTTCTCTGCCTCACATTGGCCGTCCTCGGTTTTGGGCTCGCATTCCTTGGTTCTGTTCAGGAGTTCACGTCTCCTGGAAAACTGTATTGGGTGCGCACCCCCCGGCAGGGTGGACCAATCTTCGGACCATATGTGAACCGAAACCACTATGCCGGCGTGATGGAACTCCTGTTCCCATTCGCGGTCCTCGGCAGTTTCAAACCCGGTCCATCGCTCGGCAAACGCGTGATGATGGGTTTTGCGGCCCTGCTGATGATCGCAACGGTATTCCTTTGCGCTTCGCGCGGCGGATTCGTTTGTGTGGTCCTGCAGAGCGTTCTGGTCGGCGTCATGTTGTTGTGGCGATCCCGAAAGGTCGGATTGGTTTTTTCGATGACGCTGCTCTTCATCGTGACCGCCGCTTTTGGAATCTGGCTCGGATCCGACCAGTTGCTCGGCCGTCTCGGCCAGGTCGGCAGCGATGCCGGACGAGTACAAATCGCCAAAGACAGTATCCGGATGTTCGAGCAACATCCTGTTACGGGCTGGGGGCTCGGAACATTTCCGATCGTTTACCCCAAATTCCGAACCTTCGCCACCGACCTATTTGTTAACGAAGCTCATAACGATTTTGTGCAACTGCTGGTTGAAACCGGGGTTCTTGGTTTCGCAGCGGGGGTCGGCCTGCTCGTACTTGTTTATGTACGCGGGTTTCGCAAGATCAGCCGCTCCCTGTTCGGATCCTGGAACTCAGTGGCAGTGGGAGCCTCGCTGATAGGCGTAACCGGAATTGCCGTGCACAGCCTTTTCGACTTCAACCTGCAAATACCCGCGAACGCGCTTCTGTTCTACGTCCTGTGCGCAGTCGCAGGAAGTACATCAGAAGAAGACGCTCAAGTAGTTCGCAGGATAGATAACAACGGTACCGTTTCAGTAATCGACGTTTAATTTTTGTTCGGCAGTTGTGCTGTAGAATTCTTCAAAGAGAACCAGAGCCGTTTCTGACCACCGCTTCATTCAGATAACGAATGAGAAGCACTAACATTTCGACTCATGGCTCAAGAGAATCCGCTTCGCAAGTCGGACTGCGCCGGCTCTCCCACTTCCTTGCGGGCCTTCCTTCCGAGTTCTACCGTCGCGAGGCGCAGTTTGCCATAGACCTGGTCTCTTCCGCGATTTCACTAGTCATCGCCTACAGGTTGCGATTCGATACCGGCATCCCGCACAGCTATCGCCAAGGCATGTGGATTCTGGCGATGACATTTCCCGTCGCGCGCATGGCATCCATCCTGCTCGCTCGCGGTTATGAAATTATTTGGCGATACTTCAGTTTTCGTGATGCGCAACTGATCGCTCTAGCCTCGATCCCGCCTTCGCTGATTCTCCTTGCACTCCGGCTTCTGCCAATTTCCGACCGCCTGAGACCGCCAATCGGGGTCATCGGAATCGAGTACTTCTCCTTCCTCTTCCTTGCCGGAGCCGCCCGAGGTTTGCGGCGACTTACATACGAGAATGCCCGGCGCAAAGAAGGGCGCCACGCCGCAATCGTGCTTGGCCCTGAAGATGCTCTGCCCGCTGCCCTCTACCAGGTGGCTCAGCACGCAGAGATTCACGTCATCGGTCTACTCACTCTGACTCCCGATATGAAGGGCAAGCTCATCCAAGGATTCCCCGTTCTCGGGTCCCCTTCGGATCTCGCCGCAGCCCTGGTACAGCACAATGCCTCATTGATACTCGTCGCCGACGCCAGCATGGAAGAACTCAGCGAGTGCATGTCCGTGGCGTCGGAATTTGGCGCTGAAATTCGGCTGCTGCCTTCTGCCTCGAATGTCATGCGTGGCGATGTAAGAATCGCGGCACGACCACGGCCGGACCTAGTGCTTGCCAAGCCGCAGGCCGCCACCACCCAGCGTCCTGAAGTCATAGAGGCCTTCCGCAATCGGACGGTTTTGATCACCGGCGCTGGGGGATCCATCGGGTCTGAAATTTCCCGGCAGGTTGCGAAATTGCCCGTTCGCCGGATCCTTCTGCTCGATCACGACGAGAACTCGATTTTCGAAATCCACCAGAAGCTCCGAGCATTGGAAACCGCGCCGGAGTTGGTACAAATTGTTGGGGACATTCGCAATCGCGAACAGATGCGCCGCATCTTTGGAGCTTATCTCCCCGATGCGGTCTTGCACGCCGCCGCCTTTAAGCACGTTCCCGTCATGGAAGTGAACCGCAGCCAGGCGGTACTGAACAACGTAATTGGCACGCGCGAACTTGCGGACTTATCTCTTGAATTTGAAGTAGATCGCTTTTTGATGATCTCGACGGACAAGGCAGTGCGACCATCGAGCATCATGGGGGCTACGAAACGCCTCGCCGAGATTCTCGTCCAGAATCGTGCAAACGAGACCCATTGCAGAACCAAGTTCGCGTGTGTTCGTTTCGGAAATGTGGTCGGCAGCCGCGGCAGTGTTATCCCGATCTTCCTTCGCCAGATCGCCGAAGGTGGACCGGTTACGATCACCCACGAATTGATGACCCGTTACTTCATGACCATACCGGAAGCCGTACAACTTGTATTACAGGCTGCCACTCTGGCAACAAGCGGCGAACTCTACATGCTTGATATGGGTGATCCCGTCAGGATCATGGATTTGGCGCGCAAGTTGGTCGAATCGGCGGGCCTGCGACCGGGTCGCGACATCGAGATCAAGATCACCGGGATCCGCCAGGGCGAGAAACTGCACGAACAGTTGTGGCTTGAGGACGCAAACGTCAGCCGGACAAGATTCGATCGCGTCCATCGTGTCCTGGCAGCAGATCCACCCCCGGACTTAACGGCGAGGGTCAGCGATCTGGAGAAAATCGCACTGTGCGGAGCGGACGATGACGTGCTGGCCGCACTTAAGGAACTTCCGATCGAGTGGCGTGGAACCGAGGGAGTTCTCACATCGGCAGAGGCATCGGCGGTATAGGGGATCATTATCAGTTCGAAGACACCGAATCCGTCTCCAACGAGAAGGTCCGTCGAGCTTCCATCATGTACTGTTGTCGTCTGTACTCGGCAACGCCCTGTCGAGCTACGCCGATGCCTTGAATCCCTCTGCCGTCTGAATTACTCCCGGCTGAGCATCCTCGTGGTTGAGAACGATGCCGCCCCAGGAGACGCCGAGCAAATCGCGCGGGAGTACGGAGCGTCGTATCGTCTCTGTACTTACCGCGGCTTGAGTGCGGCCCGCAACCTCGGAGTACGAAGCTGCTTTAGCGACCTGCTCGCTTTCATTGATGACGACGCTGTCTGCGACCCGGATTGGATCCGCAACGCGGTTTCGCTATTTGAAGATGAACGGATCGACATCGTTACCGGGAAAGTCATCTTTCACTCCGATCCAGCGTGCACATCAGCCGCAACCCACGAATTCGATCCCGGCGATCATCTCGTTGATCGAAAAACCAAGGATTGGTTCGGTATGACTGTTTTTGGCGGCGTCGGTCTTGGGGGCAATTTCATTGTTCGCCGCGACTGCATGGAACAGATCGGCGGCTTTGACGAGCGCCTCGGACGCGGAGCACTGATGCATGCCAGCGAGGAAAACCTCTTCGTTTTTCGGGCTGTCGACGCCGGATGTCGGATAGGCACATGCTCACGATCGCTTGTTCGGCATCCGTTTCATGACAGCAACAACTCTGACGCTCCCATCCGTTCTATCGCAATTTCTACCGCTATGGTCGCGCTGTTGGCTCTGGAGCATTCCCGGCATTTCGGAGATCTCTGTCGATACCTCTGGGGCGCAATCCGAAGAACACCTCAGTCATGGCGGCAGAGACCAGTTCACCTTTTGGAAGGAATGGCGAAGTCGCGCCTGAAGGTCTATTTCGCCCTGTTCGCCGGACCGTTTTTATACGCTTTTACGGCCATAACACATCTTATCGGGGGAACACCGAATTTCCCTGCAAAGGGAGTCAGGGGTGTTGAAGAGATTGCGGCGCAGAGCGCGGCCCCCAAAATGCGTGCGTAGCAATTTCACGATTACCTTTTTACTACAATCCAGTACCACACGATGAGCATCAGCAGCACGAATGCCGCGAAGACCGCCGCCTGTCCTAATAGCCGGCGCTGCGCTCGATGAAGATGTAAGTGATGATGTTTCGTTCTCCTTCGCCTGCGGTGAATCTCGGGCTCAATATCAATCTGCGCTTTCTGGGCAACCGGTTCTTCCATAACGCTTCCTTGTGTCTCTTGAGCCCCTGAACAAGGTATTCCTGGACCATGATGGCGCGAATCTCGGGCAGTCACCGTAGTATTGTTACTTTGGTGAGCCAAATAGCAAGTTCCACGCCCGGGTTCAGTCCAAAACTCGGGCAGCTCACGCTACAATACTTGTTCCCCCTTTCTTATATTTGGAGTTGCCGCAAACATGAGCTCAAAAGCGCAGTCTGTCCAAACCTCGTTGTTTCTCGAAAAAGTAGCGAACCGTACGGCAAAAATTGGGATTATTGGCATGGGGTATGTCGGACTTCCCCTGGCCCTGCTCTACAGCAATCAGAAGTTTGCCGTGACCGGCTTCGATATCGACCAGAAGAAAGTCGACACCCTGACTGCCGGAGGAACCTACATTGTCCGTATTCCCGGCGAGGAGATACGGGAGGCGAAGAAGAGCGGCTTCAACGCGACTGCTGACTACCGCAGGATCGCGGAAATGGACGCCATCATCATCTGCGTCCCCACGCCTCTGAACGAGTATCACGAGCCGGACATGACCTACATCGTCGATACCGTGAAGGCCATCGCTCCGCATGTTCGCAGCGGTCAACTTATCGTGCTCGAGAGCACCACCTATCCGGGCACGACAGAAGAAGTTGTCATTCCGCTGCTTGAGAAGGGCAATCCACGCGGCCTTCGTACGGCTCGCAGCGAAAACGAAGATGGTTTCTTTGTTGCTTTCTCGCCCGAGCGCGAAGATCCCGGCAACGACACGGTCGAGCGTCACGACATACCGAAGGTTATTGGCGGCGTCGGCGAAACTGCGACGCGGCTTGCCGCCGCGCTTTACGGAACCATTTTCAGGCGCACAATACCGGTTTCCACGCCCGCGACGGCCGAAATGACCAAGCTGCTGGAGAACATTTACCGCTGCGTGAACATTGCATTGGTAAATGAACTCAAGCTGCTCTGCCACCGCATGAATATCGACATCTGGGAGGTCATCGAGGCGGCCAAGACGAAGCCTTTCGGATTCCATCCCTTCTACCCCGGCCCCGGTCTCGGTGGGCACTGCATCCCTGTCGATCCCTTCTATCTCTCATGGAAAGCAAAGGAATTCGACTTCCACACGCGCTTCATTGAACTGGCAGGCGAAATCAATACCGCCATGCCGTACCACGTCGTCAGCTCCGTCGCCGATGCTCTGAACGCACGCAAGAAGGCCTTGAACGGCGCCAAAGTGCTAGTGCTCGGCGTGGCCTACAAGAAGGACATCGACGACCTCCGCGAATCGCCTTCTCTGACCATCATCGAGCAATTGCAGAAGGCCGGCGCCGAGGTCCGGTACAACGACCCGTTCTTCAAGTTCGTAGGCAGGGGCCGCAAATACGACCTGCAGATGACCAACACTCCGCTCGACGACCTTGGCCAGTACGATTGCGTGCTCATCGTCACCGACCACTCCGATTACGACTACAAGAGAATCGTGCGCGAGTCTCAGCTCGTCATCGATACTCGCAACGCAACTAAGGGAATCGCAGCCGCAAATCTCGTGCGCTGCTGACAGGGGACCGCAATGGCGCTCTATCTCATCACTGGTGCGGCCGGATTCATCGGCTCGAACCTGGCCCGTGCCCTGCTCGCGCGCGGCGAAAAAGTGCGCGGCATCGACAATTTCTCCACCGGTAAACGCGACAATCTCGTCGGTCTCGAAGGCATGGACCTCGTCGCCGGCGACATCAATGACACTGGGCTCATGAACCGCATTTGCGCGGGGGTGGACTACGTTTTCCACGAGGCCGCATTACCTTCCGTGCCGCGGTCCGTGAAAGACCCCGTCAGTTCCCATCAGGCCTGCCTGACTGGAACCCTGAGCGTACTGCTCGCGGCCCGCGATTCCAAGGTTAAGCGCCTCATTTATGCCGGCTCTTCGTCCGCATACGGCGACACCCCAACTCTTCCCAAGCATGAGGAGATGTTGCCCTGTCCAATTTCTCCTTATGCCGTTGCCAAGCTCTCCGGAGAGCTGTATTTGCAATCCTTCTGGCGTGTCTATGGACTGGAAACCGTAACCCTTCGCTATTTCAACGTGTTCGGACCTTACCAGGACCCGACTTCTTTCTATTCCGGCGTACTCGCCAAGTTCACCACCCAGATGCTACGTGGCGAACAACCAACCATCTTTGGTGATGGTGAACAGAGTCGCGATTTTACGTACATCGATAACGTGGTCGAGGCGAATCTGTTAACCTGTATAGCGCCGGCAGAGAAGGTGGCCGGGCGGGTCTTCAATGCCGCCACCGGAAGCCGTATCACGTTGAATGACACATTCCGCGTGCTCTGCGATCTCACCGGATATAAGGGCGTTCCGATTTACGCTCCTGTGCGCGAAGGCGACATCAAGGATTCCCTCGCCGAAATCTCGCGTGCTCGCGAAGCATTCGGATATGTCCCCAAAATCGATTTCCGCGATGGGTTGCGCCGTACGGTGGAATGGTACCGTACACAACCAGCCGCAGTTGCGACTCGGGCCTAGCCATTAATCGCCTGGAAGCAGGGCACTCGCGGACAAGGGTCTTGAATGCGTGTCCTGATTACCGGCGGAGCCGGATTTATCGGCTCACATCTAACGGAGACATTTCTTTCCCTGGGACACCACGTGTCCTGCGTCGACGACCTTTCCACTGGCAGCCTCGATAATCTCTCCAGCGTTCGTGAGCACCCGAATCTTCTTCTCTACGAAGACACCATTTTCAACACGCGGCTCACATCTGAACTCGTCGATGAAGCCGACGTCATCTTCCACCTCGCTGCGGCCGTTGGCGTGAAGAGAATCGTTGACTTTCCCGTCCAGACTATCGAGACCAATGTAGAAGGAACGGAAATTGTCCTCGATGCCGCTGCCAAAACAGGCAAGCGCATCTTCGTGGCTTCCACGTCGGAGGTCTACGGAAAGTCGACCAAGATTCCCTTCTCCGAAACCGACGATCTCGTCCTCGGCTCAACCTATAATTCGCGCTGGGCTTATGCCTGCTCAAAGGCGATGGACGAGTTTCTTGCCTTTGCTTATTTCCGCGAGCACAATCTGCCGGTTACTATTGTCCGGTTCTTTAATACGGTCGGCCCGCGCCAGACTGGCCGTTATGGGATGGTCTTGCCGACGTTCGTTCGCCAGGCCTTGTTGAATGAACCGCTGACGGTCTACGGTACCGGCGCTCAGAGCCGATGTTTCGGCCACGTTGCCGATATCGTGAACGGACTGTTGTTGCTTCTCGAATGCGACCGTGCTCCGGGCGAGATATTCAACCTCGGCAATACTGAAGAAGTCACAATCGAGCAACTCGCACGCAAAGTCATCGCTGCTTGCGAGTCCAACAGCGAGATCGTTCACATTTCTTACTCCGATGCATACGGTCCCGGATTCGAAGACATGTTCCGCCGCGTTCCAGACCTCTCCAAGGCACGCGAATGGGTTGGCTATCAGCCACGCTACTCCTTGAACGACATTATCCGTTCCGTTGTTGACTATGAACGCATGGTGATGGCTGCGCGACAGGTGGCGTGATTCCGCTGGGTTGAGGTGTTGGATCTCGCTCCACTCTGAACCAGTTCACCGTTCATCCCGTTGTGGGAAGACTCTCTGCGGGGACCATTCTGGAATGCCAATTCGAGCAATAATTCATTACTGTACTCTTCCAAGCAACGATTCCTGCTACTCTCCGGTTCGTATACAGTAGTGCTCTCTGGCCGAGGCTCATATGTCAGGAAGAAAAACCATCCCTTTACAGCTTGGAAAAGATTGTTCGCCGGCAACTCGCGTCCTCCTTCCAGCACGAGGAAATCGACGCGATTCTGCTCGAAGCCGAAAGCGATAGTCCATCCGCAGAATTTATCGTCGGCCGCGCACTCGAGGCCGCTAACGAACATGACGAATCTGTGAAGTGGTATCGCCGATGCGCCGAACAGGGATACGCTCCCGCCCTGGAGCGCCTTCGGCGCGACTCACCCAATGCCGCTTAGTGGTTGCTTTGACACAGCGCTGACCTTATGACGTTTTCGGGACTACGGGCATCCGCGCCCAAAACAGGAACTCGCATCGACCACTCGCCTCAGATATCGTCCAGGCGGCGTCTTCGTCTGTGCTAATACAGCGATGATGGCCCTCCATTCTCAAGCCGGTGCGGAACAGGCCACCGCGCTTCGTCCGACTCTGCGTTACATCGCCAAGCAGCCAATCCTCGACGCGCATGAGCATGTCTGCGGATACGAACTGCTGTTTCGTGACGGGCCTCAGAACCTGTTCTCCAGCGTAGACGCTAACCACGCCTCGCTCAGCACCATGGATTATTCCCTGGCGTTCGGAACCGGCCCTGTTGCAGGCGAGAAGCTGGCATTCGTCAACTGCACTCGAGAACTTCTCGTCACGCGGCTCGTCACCCTGCTTCCGTCTGACAAAACGGTTCTCGAAATACTGGAAGACGTTGCTCCCGACCTGGAGGTGCTGGAAGCCTGTCGCCATCTCAGCAGTCTCGGATACCGCTTTGCCCTCGATGACTTTCTCGAAAACGATCTCGGGTCTCCGTTCCTCGAACATGCCACCTTTGTAAAAGTAGATATCCGTGCCAATAGCACAATGGGACAGGCCAGAATCGCGCGGGAACTTGCTCGGCGCGGACTTCGACTACTCGCGGAAAAGGTCGAGACTCGCGAGGAGTTCGACTTTCTGCACGACCACGGCTATCAGTATTTCCAGGGATACTTTTTCTGCCGGCCGATCATCCTGCAAACGCAGGACATCCCTGCAGCACAACTGAATCGGCTAAGACTTCTGCAGGCAGTTTCCGATCCTTCGCTGAACCTGAAACAACTTGAAGAGATCATTCGGCCCGAGGTCTCGCTTTCATACCGTCTCTTGCGCTACTTGAATTCCGCTGCATTCGGGCTTTACCCGGTGCGTTCCGTCATGCATGCCCTCACATTGCTCGGCGAGCGAGAGGTCCGAAAATGGATCGCCCTGGTCACGGCGGGGATCCTCGGCCAGGACAAAACGCCCGAGTTAGTGCGCATCGCAGTGGTCCGGGCCAAATTTTGTGAGAGCTTCGCTCCTTCGGGAAGGTCCGAACACTACTTTCTCACCGGCCTCTTCTCGCTCCTCGATGCCATGCTCGACAGACCGATGTCACAACTCGCCTCCGAATTACCGATCTCCGGGGAGTGCCGGACCGCACTCCTGCGCGGTCAGAACTTCCTCGCAGATCTCCTGCGGAAGTGCGAACAATGCGAGCGCGGAGAATTCGACTGCGCCAGCACCCAGGGCGAACCCGTCTGCCGCTCGTTTCGCGATGCGACGCTGTGGGCTGATGCCGTCCTTGAGGTGCAATGAGCGAGGCCGCCGGCGCTCCTATCCGCTGGCTGGTTCGTTGAATATTATTATGCAGGTTGATCTTTCCGAAGGCGCTTCAATCCTTCGGTTCATCCGATGTTCGGGCTTTCGATTGCTTTTCCTTCCCCGGCAGGGCTGCCGGGTTCTCATGCACTCGCTCGCGGAACTTCGCCGTCAGTCCACTCCCCAAAGAAACCGCGCGCTCCCCAAACTTGTCGCGCAATTTGTCCGCAGCGGCCAGTGCTTGTGTCATGCGCGCATTGTTCTGCTGCTCATCCAGCAAATTCATCTGCGGGTCGGGTTCGTCAAAGTGACTCGCCTGAACACCAACCAGACGCACCGCCTTTCCCTTCTTCCAATTGCTGCGAAATAGTTCGCGAATGACATGGAAGACCTCGCTATCAAGTTGTGTAGCGTGGCCGAGCGTCCGAGCCCGGGTAATCGTGGTGAAGTCCTCGTAGCGAAGTTTGAGTTGGATGCATCGCGCGCGAGCACTGGCTTCGCGAATCCTCCGGCATACCATCTCCGATAATCGCGCCAGCATCGTCTCGATTTTCTCCGCGTCCGCCGTATCCTCGTTGAACGTGTGTTCGTGGCTAATCGATTTTGCCCCATCGTGATCGCCAATCTCGCCCTCGAACCACGCTCCGGCGTCGAGCCCTCGCGCCTTTCCGGCCAGAGTCAGCGCCCACTCACCAAACTCAGCCCGCAGCCACATCTCGTCACGCGTCGCGAGATCGCCGACCGTATGGATCCCCAGCGCGTTTAACTTCTGTTCCGTCACTTTCCCCACCCCGGGAATCTTTCGCACGTTGAGTGGCGCCAGGAAGCTCTGCTCGCAGCCCGGAATGACGAACAACGCCCCGTTCGGCTTAGCCTGATCGGAGCAGACCTTCGCGACCAATCTCGACGTCCCGATCCCGATGGAACAGTTGAGATCGGTCTCCTTCTTCATCAGGTCGTGAAGCGCTCGCGCGGCCCGCAGCGGTGGCCCATGCAGTCGCTCGGTTCCAGTCATATCGAGGTAAGCCTCATCGATCGACACCATCTCAACCTTCGGAGAAAACCGGCAAAGCACTTCGTGAACCTTATGCGAGTAATCGCGATAGCGCTCCGGGTGGCCTTCCACGAAAATGGCCTGCGGACAGATCTTTGCCGCCGTTCGCAGCGGCATCGCCGAGTGCACCCCGAACTTCCTCGCCGCGTAAGAAGCCGCCGCGACCACCCCACGTTCGTTCGCCTTTCCGCCGACCACGACTGGTTTGCCTTTCAGCGACGGATCGAACAGCTCCTCGACGGACACAAAGAACGCGTCCATGTCGACGTGGAAGATGATGCGCTGGTGTTCCGCCTGCACATGGCGGATTGTATCGCACTAGTCGAAGATAAAGCGAAACCTCATTCGACCGGCCCTCTTCCAGAGAGACAAAATTTCACCTCGGTCGTCCGAATTTTGACTATAATCCTCGCACTCTTTGCCGGGCGTGGGGACCGGCAATCCGTCTGGCCGGACCTATCCTCAATTCAACTTCGGATGAAACCCAGCATGCGTTCTTCTGCAGCTCTTTCGCAGGTTCCAGATGCTTCTCGCCTGGCTGTTGTCTCGCCCGACGAAACCGCATGGTCGCAATTGGAGAGCATTCTCTCGCGCAGTTTCCAGTTGCGGCGCCTTCTCGCGTGGGAACACGTCATCCCCGTCATGGCCGAGTTCCCCATGGACGGCCTCGTCGTGGACATCGACAATCTGGGTCGACCGCAAATGGAGGTACTCGCCTCGCTCGAGGAACTGCGCCGTGCCAATCGCGACATCGTTATTGTTACGGTGACGCGACTTCAGGACCGCAGCCTCCGTCTCCGTGCCGCCGAGATCGGTTGTGATGAATTCTTTGTCGCCCCTATCGATCTCGAAGAGATGCGCATCGTGCTCGAGCGTTCTCTCGGAAAACGCTTCCTTGAGATCGAGAACCGCCGCGCCACGGAACAGATCTCCGGGGGAAGGTACGGTTTCAGCGAAATCATCGGTCGCTGCGAGCCCATGCTGCGCGTATTCGACACCATCACCCGGGTGGCCCGCAGCGACACCAGCGTCGTCATTCGTGGCGAAAGCGGCACGGGCAAAGAGTTGGTCGCCAAATCAATCGTCGCCCTCAGTCCCCGCAAGGACAGAGCCTTCATCAGCCTCAATTGCGCCGCCCTGCCCGATTCGCTGATCGAGTCCGAACTCTTTGGTTATGAGAAAGGCGCCTTCACCGGCGCTCACGCCCCGAAACCGGGGCAGATCGAACTGGCCAACGGCGGAACCCTCTTCCTCGATGAAATCGCAACTCTTGGCACCGAGCTGCAAACCAAGCTCCTCCGCGTCCTGCAGGAACGCTCTGTTCAACGCCTGGGAAGCAAGTCTTCCCGCAAGATTGATTTCCGCCTGCTGACCGCCACGAACGAAAATCTCGAAGAGATGGTTCGAACGGGCAGATTCCGCGAAGATCTTTATTACCGCATTCACGTTGTCCCCATCTTCATGCCGCCCCTGCGGGAACGTCGCGAAGACGTCTCTGTCCTCGCCAACCATTTTCTCCGAATCTACTGCGGCACTAACCGAATCGCCCTCAAGCGCCTCGATCCCGAGGTCCTCAATATCTTCGAGGATTACGCCTGGCCCGGCAATGTCCGCGAGATGGAAAACCTCATCCAACGTCTCATCCTGATGGTAGAAGGTCCACTCATCCGCGCCCGCGATCTCCCCGACCAGATGCTCCTGTCCAGTGCCGCCAGCCACGAATCGCTCCTGATTCCCGAAGAGGGCATCGACTTCGACGACGAGATCGCGCGCATCGAGGTCGCCTACCTCGAGGCCGCCCTGCGTCGAACCGCCGGGAGGAAGGTCGCCGCGGCAAAGCTTCTGCACATCAAGCAGCAGAAAATGAAGTACCTCTGCCGCAAATACAAAATTAAAGGTTAATAATTGACCATATGGTTTGATTTTTGACCGAATCGCCGGAGCATGCATCGTAGGGCACTCTGCATCGTTCCCAAATTGCTGTATCTTCGACAAATATCAGCCACTTACGACAGTTTGGCAGTGGGACTCGATTACTACCGGCAACCCCGCGCGACACAATCGCTACGTTAAAAATTTAAACCACGAAGGTTTATTTTTTGACCTCCCCGGGCGGCTCACATTGTACTGTGACGCATAACCACAGCTGATGTTCACTGAAAACAAAGGTCTTGCTCTGTAGCGGCGCGGGGAGCGGACTTTGGCACGACGGGTGCACTGGTACATGGCGTCAGTCAAACGACAAAACGGAGAGAGAAAATGCAGAAAAAGTCCTTGATCAAGAGCCGCGCCGCCACAAAGAAAGCCCTCATCGCTTCCCGCAAGGGCACTGCCGGAAACGTTGCGACTGGTAAGGCTGTTGCAGCCAGAGTACCCAATGCCAATGTAGCCCACGGTAACGTGGCGAGCGGCGCAGTAGCCAGCGGCGTCGTAGCCAGCGGCAACGTAGCCAGCGGCAACGTAGCCAGCGGTAACGTAGCCAGCGGCAACGTAGCCAGCGGTAACGTGGCCAGCGGCAACGTAGCCAGCGGCAATGTAGCCAGCGGGAGCGTAGCCAGCGGCTGCATCGCCAGCGGCAGCGTTGCACGGTAGTAAGATTTCATGGTGCCCGGGCCACACTTCGGGGGAGGGGTGGCCAGGATCGCAACATGGGGCTGCGTCCGATGGGCGCAGCCGTTTTTATTTACCAGATTCTGCGTGCGAGTGCGTGGAATATGGGTCGGAGCACGAAGTCGGCGATGCTTCGCCGACTTCCGAAAATTTTCGCCGTTCCCGTCATGCCGTACGCGAGAGTGGCCGAGGGCGGAATTGCGACATCTACCGCGAAGTAAGTCGGCGGGTGCAGCCCTGAGAAAGCTTCAGGCGGAATTAACCCGGGCTCGACTGCTGCCGCTGCGGGAGATATCTTCAGGAACTTCCCTTCCACTGGCATCCATTCCGAACTGGCTAACAGCGCGACATCATGAATCGACCGCAATTTGTGCAACTCTGATTCGGAAACATAGACTCGCGCCCGCATTGACGTCGGGTCTATCACCTCTGCGATTACCGTTCCGGGCTTGAGATAGGAACCCAGCAGGTCCCTTACACGGTGCGTCACGACGATGCCGGAAATCGGACTCATCACCTGCAACATCTTGGCTTCATCCTGCACGGTGCGCTCCGCCTTGACCATCCGCACCCGCTGAGATTCTGCTTGCCCAAAGTCACCGTAATTAAGTTGCGCCGCAGTTGCATTCGCTGACGCTAGCTTCAGGTCGGCGGATGCAGCCGACGCCCTTGAGGCGAGATTGACGTCGCTGAGCTGCGCTATCGGCGCGCCCGCCTGCACATGCTGCCCTTCCTCCACGAAAATCCCTGTAACGGCGCCGGGCACCTGCGCGCGCAGCACCGCTCTCTGCGCTGGCTCGATCACGAACGGTTCTTCCACAAATTCGCGTCGGATGGGAAGGACCAACAGCAGGAAGACTGCGACTCCCAACGCCAGGATCGTTTTTCGCTGCTGCAGCAGCCATTCTTTTTTATCGATATAGAGTTCTTTCATAAACTGCCCCAGCTTCTTGATTCGCGAACGAAATATTCCTAACGTCAGCACGGTCGCGGGAACAAAGGCCCACTCTGGTGAAAATCGGTAAGCAACGTTGTAAAGGATCTTCACGAAAAACAGCATCAGGCTATAGCAGTACACGCCCGAAAGAATTGCATATGTAGCAAAACCAATCTGCCGCAACCGCGGCAGCGGCGGCACCGTCGCCGGCATATGAAATACGTTCTTGCGCACCCATGCGTTTAGAAATGACGATGAAAGGCCCTTAAGATCCCAGAACCGGAACAGTTCGCAAAACAGGTAATACCCATCCATCTTCGACAGCGGATTCCAGTTGATGAGCACGCAGAAGATTCCGCCACTCAGGATCAGCTTGTAGCAGAAGCCGTGGATCCAACTGCCCGCCGGCGTTAGCCACCAGATCACGGTGAAGTATTCGCATAACAGGATCTCCGACCAGACACCCGCAAGGACCGTGAGTATCCGGGCGCGCCGGTTGCCATAGACATACACCTCCTGGACCTCACAGAAAACGCCCGGCACCAGGTAAACCATGAAGAATCCCATCCGGTGTGAATCTCCGCCGAAGTGCTTGCAGGTCATTCCGTGCGCAGTCTCATGGAACGCCCCCAGCAGGAAAAAAATCGCGAAGAACTCGAAGACATCTTGGAACGACTTTGCGGTGAAGTTGTAGAACTGGACGCTGTCCGACCAGAACTCTCCCCAGTGTGCGCTCAAAAGAAACAGCGCCACGCCAAGCATGAAGAATGACCATGCCGTAAACCAAGGCGTGTAGATGAACTTCAATTTCTTGTGAATCCATGTGAGATAGCTGTTCGGGTCGAAGTAGATCAGTTCGATGACGGACAAGTCGCCGAAATCACGTTTCTTCTTGATCTTCTTGCGGCGTTGATCGATCAACTGCTCGCAAAACTGAACGCTCTGCTCCTGTGGCGTTCTGTACCAGAAGTCGCTCTTATCCAGACCCTCGGCGAATTCCCGGACGTTGTCGGCCGTGAGGACAATCCCTGTTTCCTCGTGAAAAGTTTCGGCGACCTGTTCGTACGAACGTTCCCCGTCGAACTTCGTCGCCAACTTGTATTGCAGAGGATTGAATCGAAAAAAACAATTGGGGCCGTCGGGCACCAGGACCATGACGAGGGGCCCGTCCCGTTCCTGTTGCTCGCGCGCTACGTGCCGCGGATGGATGCGCGGGAAACCCTTCCTCTCGCGCAATGGCGGAGTGTCGGGCAGCGCAACTTCCAGTACCCGCGCCAGATTCATTGCGCTCTCTTCACTGCCACCGTGACCGTCATTCCCGGACGCAAATTGCCCGCCGGTTCAGCCACTCGCGCTTCAACATCGATCGTACCGCTCGCCGGATCTACCACGGGACTCAGCAGCATGATCGTCGCTGCGTATTTGTGATTGGGCTCATCCGGCGAAAATACCCCCACTGCGTCGCCCACTTTGACTTTGCCCACGAACTCCTGCGGAAGTGTGAATCGCACGTTCATCGGCGACGTTTCCGTCACCCAGAACATTCGGTCGTTGACGGCGACCTTCTGGCCAAGCCGTATGTATCTCCGGGCAACAACACCATCGAAGGGCGCAAGGATCCTGGTCTTGTCCAACTCGATTTCGATCGCGCGTAACTCATCCCGAGCTGTCTGTGCGTGGTTAATTTCGCGTTCCACTTCGAATTTGGCACTGACGACTTTCGCCCGCGCGTGCTCCACCTGCTCTTTCGTGATCAGGCTCGCATTCCACATGGCTTCCGCGCGTGTGAGGTCCGCTTTGTCCATGTCCAGTTCTGCCGCCCAATTCTTCTGATCTGCCTCAATGGCCTTTACTTTATCCGCCGCCACGTCGCGGTTCGCCAACAACTCACGGTTGTCCAGTTCGGCCAGTACCTGACCTTTGCGAAGCCGCGTCCCAACATCGGCAAGTATTTTCGAGACGATGCCTTCCCGCTGCGCTTCGACATCAACCTCGTGCTCCACAACCAGCGGGCCGGAAACGTGGTATTCGTCCGAAGGTTGCGCAGTAGTGTTCGCCGGTAGAACTGCCGTTTCAGCTTTGACCGGCGGCGGTGCCGCACTGGCCGCCGTCGGTTCGCTTCCCGAGCACCCCGCCAGCGTCAAGCTGGCGCCAATCGCTAAATAGAACAGTTCCCGCCTGAACACGTTGCTTCTCCTTACCAACCGAACCAGTTCCACAGTTTCGACCAGATCCACATCGCCGGCGCGCGCAGGAAGACGTAGCCCATGGGACGCCACCCTATCGTGACTTTCCCAACCCCCTGCATGCCGGGCCTTAACAAACCGCTCGAGTTCGGAATCTCGACTCTCGCAAAGAACAGTCTCCGATCTTCGCTAATACTGCTCATAGGACTCACTCGCTCCACGTCGCCACGAAACTTCTGCATGGGGAAGCTTTCCAACTTCACCGCCGCGTAATCGCCGGTCCGAACCAGCGGAATGTCGGTTTCATCCACGCCAACGTCAACTCTCGCCTTCGAGGTATCGACAACTTCGGCAAACGTGTCCCCCGCCTCCAACTTGCGCCCCGTAAAGGTTTCAATGTGCGGCGTCGACACCACTCCATCTATTGGCGATCGCAATTTCGTGTGATCCAGGCGCTCCTGCGCCCGTGTGACTTCTGCTTTCCAGTAATCCGCCTGTATTCGCTGAACGCCAGCCTCTGTTCCATCGTTCCCAGCCAGCGCTTTATTCATCGCTGACAGCGCCGAGGCATACTTCGCTTGTGTCGCCGCCAGCGCGGTTCGAAAATCCCAATCGTCCATTTCTGCGAGCACCGCCCCCCTGGAGACGTGATCGCCTTCATGCACCAGCACCTTGCCCACAACCCCATCGACCTCCGCCTGAACCTTCGAGATCGTCTGGGGCGAAATGTTCGCATCGCCTACCACACGCATAGGGATTGGCAGTAGCAAAAGGAATAGTGCGACCGCGACGGCCGCGCCCACGTACTTTCGCTTCCGGGCCTTGTCCAGGCGTTTGAACTGCTGTTTCTTTTGCAGCAGCGGCTCCCAGAAGCTGATGAATGGCACCTCGGTGTAGAGCGAAGCATTGCGCAGCGCGACCGTCGCCTGGCTAGCCAGTACACGGATAAATTCGAATTGCGTTTCCGTCAGGAAGTCCCGTTGCGCGCTCTCGAAAGACAACACCCCAAGGCGCCCCTGATCGTCCATCAGTGGCAGCGCATAAAAGGATCGAAACCCCGTTTCGCTGAAGTACTGCCCGAACTTGGCCAGCGTCTCCTCGCGATCCGACTTGACCCGGTCACCCTCGCAAGTAATGTACGTTTCCGTGTCCGAAATTAGCGACCACTCGAGGATATGTTTAAGACGCTTGACTTCCGGATCACTCTGGATCACCTCGGTCTTGCCGGAGATCGCCTTGATCTGAATGCTTCCGCCATGCTCCAAGGCAACCGCTGCACGGTCGTAGCTCATGATCTTCTGCGGCCCGTTCACAATTACCTGCAGGACTCTCTCCAGGTTAAGCGTCGAGGTGATCTCGTTACTGACTTGCACGAGAGTTTCGAGCAGTTGGATCTTGCGTTCGGCTTCGAGCAGGCTGGCATTGTGGAGCGCGCTCGCCGCCGTCTCTGAAATAGTGCTCAGGAAGAACAGGTCATCTTCGTCGAAGGGCGTGCCATCATCCCTGTTCACCGCCTCCAGGACGCCTACAATGAATTCTCCGTCGCGGATAGGGACCGCAATCAGCGATCGAACTCCGCCATTCTCCATGGCGCCATTCCGCGCGGCCAGCCTCTCGTCCTCGGCGCTCGCGATGAGTACAACCTCGCCGCTATCGGAGACCGCATTCGCGATCGCGTCTTCGTACCGCGTCTCCATTTCTGTCGTGGGATCTTCGCCGTCGCGGCTGGTCAGCAGAAGGTTTTCATCCTCCACCATGTAGAGGTTGATCGCCTGCACCGGCAGAATCTCCCGAATCTTTCTCGGGATGATGTTCAGAAGCGAATCCATCTCCAGGGTAGAGTTAAAGACCCGCTCGAGGTCATAGAGCTGGGTAACCCGCGTGATCGACTGTAACTGCGTGTTCCTCTCGCTCTCGTATTCCAGCGCCGAAGCGAACGCGATTGCGGAAACCCCGGCAACCTCCTCTACAGACGCCAAGTCTGCGATTGTCAGTGCTGTATCGAAGCTGATGATCTCAATCGCACCGTGAAGCGTCTCCTCAGAAGCAACCGGCACAACTGCCAGCGATTTCATCGTTCGCCGAACGTTCAGGTGGGCAAAATCTTCGCGTGTCAGAATCGAAGGATCAAATACCAGGGGATTGCGCGAATGCGCCAGTAAACCAAGGACTCCATGTTCGTACGCGACCTCGTACTCCGGCGTTACTTCGCCTTCGACCGCCTTCAGCCGCCACACCGGCGCATCTTGATCCTCGATGACGTAGACTTGGACGGAGGTTCCCGGCAGCAGATCTCTAACTTGACGGGCTGCTATTCTTGAGCGTGGACCTAACTCGCGTTCCGCGAGCAAGGAGGCAGCATATTCCGCAATTGGAGCCGAAAAAGCAGGCCGTTGAGTTGCCACGCAACTCGCTCCTTACCTGGGTAAGCTGAAGTTTGAGAACTGGTATTATGCCCACACGTGGGAGAATGCTTGAAAAAGGCCCTAGGTTCCCGTAAGTTGTTGGCGACTGTATCAAAGCTAGCCAGCGCTGTCAACGCATCTGCAGGGCTTATCCCTGTCCCAGATATGCCGCGTTGAGCAGATGTGGGTATAACCCAAAGGCCTCAACCCAGGGAGGGTTCGTGGATATCGACGTTCGCAAGCAGTCGAATAGCAATGTCATTCGTCTTAGAGGCGACCTCAAGATCGGCCAGGCAGCCGAAGATCTTCGCAAAACATTTGAGGAATTCTTTGCGCAAAACGAAACCCGGTTCGTCGTCAACATGCAGGAAGTCAACATGGTTGATTCCAGCGGAATCGGCGTCCTCGTCCGCTCTCTTACCAGCGCCAAGCAGCGCGGCGGCTCGTTGAAACTGGTGAACCCCTCCAAGCTGACTCTGCAGACCCTGAAAATGGTCGGACTCCTACCATTATTCGATATCTACTCTGAAGAATCGCAAGCCGTCGCCGCATTCGCCTGATCGGAAGCGGCGAAACGTACATCCAGATTATTCAATCAAGATATGTCGTTTGTAATCTTGAGGTTGTGAAAACTTTTTCGCGTTTTCATGCAACCACACCACCTTTGTGCTAATCCATTCTCTTAGACGTTCAGAGTTCCCGAACGCCTTCCTCCCGCCTTGCGCGGAATCTTCTTAAGGAGAACTGGATGTTATCCAAGCGTCTTTTCTCTATTGTCCTTCTGTTCTCGTTCTTGACCGTGACCGCTGTTGCCTTCGCCGCCGACGCTGGCACCGCGGCCACTCTGGCCAACTTGCAGACTGCGTTCAACGGCGAGAGTAATGCTCACGCGCGCTATCTCGCATTCTCCAAGAAAGCCGACGCTGAAGGCTATGGCGAAGTCGCCAGCCTTTTCCGCGCTGCTGCCCGGGCTGAAGAAATTCACGCCAACAACCATGCCGCTGTCATTAAGAAACTCGGTGGAAAACCGGAAGCCAAAATCGAAACTCCTGCCGTAAAAACCACGAAGGAGAACCTGGAAGCCGCCATCAAGGGTGAGACCTACGAGCGCGACTCCATGTACCCGGAGTTCCTGAAGCAGGCTCGCCAGATTCGCAACACCGACGCGATCCAAACCTTCAACTACGCCAAAACCGCCGAGGCCGAGCACGCAAAACTCTACACTGCGGCGCTCAACAACCTCGAAAAATCCAAAGGGACCAAAGCCAAGAACTACTACGTTTGCGGGGTGTGTGGGTATACCGTCGAGAAGATTACTTTCACAAAGTGCCCTTCCTCGTTCACTCCCATAGACAAATACGAAACAATCGGCTAATTCCTGCGCCGCCGTCCTCCGGGACGGCGGCAGAATCCTGGAGCAATCGACCTTATGAGCTACTTCCCCCCGGCTCCAACATGGGACGGACTACATCCACTCATCGTCCACTTTCCCATCGTCCTTCTGTTGGTTGCGCCGCTCTTTATCGTCCTTGGAATCCTTATGCCCAAATCCGGACGCACGATGTACTTGGTCGCACTCGTGCTCATGGGCCTCGGAACTGGCACTGCTTTGGTCTCCTACGCAACGGGCGAAGCGGCGGGCAAACTAGCGGAGCGAACGCCCGAAATCAGCGCCGCTATCGCACGTCATGAAGAGCTCGCCGAAACTACGCGACTGCTATTCTCGATCCTGACTGTGATTTTCGGCGGCATACTCTACCTCCCCAAGTTCCTCAAATTTGATCTTGGACGCAGAGCCCAGGCGGTCGGCGCAATTGTATTTCTTTTCTTTTACTTGTCAGGGACATTGGTGCTCGTCAACACCGCGCACCAGGGCGGGATGCTCGTGCACCAGTACGGAGTTCATGCGCTCGTATCCCCGGATGCTAACAACCCGCCCCCAGCCACTCCTCCCAGCGAACAGGGCAACTGAGTACACAAACGAAAGCCCGCCGATTCCTCGACGGGCTGCCTACCACAACACAATGTTCCGTAACCCGACGTCTGCCGTAAGTTAGCAGACGTGGGGACATCGTCACTTCACCGGTGTGTTCAGCGAATAGCTGTTCAGTACCTTCATATAATTCGCCCGTTCAAAGGCTGACGGGTGAGCCACATTCTTCTGACTCATGCTTCCCTGCATCTGCTCGATCGAGTCGTACTCGTGCTTCTCCAGCCACCCCGCAAGGTCAGCGCTGAGGGTCTTCAGGTAAGCGATGCCGTGCTCCAGCAACACTGATGTCATCATCGCTACTTTCGCGCCGGCCATCATCGACTTCACGACATCTTCAACGACATGCACGCCACCGGTAATGCCGATATCCGCACGGATTTTGTCGTACAGGATTGCCGTCCAGTGCAGTCTCAGCTTGAGTTCATTGCTTCGACTCAATACCAGGTGCGGCACGACCTCGAGCGCTTCCAGGTCGAAATCCGGCTGGTAGAAGCGGTTGAATAATACGAGCCCATCCGCCCCGGCCTTCTCAAGTTTGACTGCCATGTTCGCCATCGCGCTGAAGTACGGCCCGATCTTCACGGAAACCGGGATCTTCACGTTCTGTTTTACCGACTTCACCAGGTCGGTATACATGGCCTCAACATCGCTGGCGTTCTGGTTGGGATCCGTCGGCAAGAAATAGATATTCAGTTCCAGTGCATCCGCACCGGCCTGCTCCATATCCTTCGCATATCGAATCCAGCCGCCCTTAGAAATTCCGTTGAGGCTGGCTATTACCGGGACCTTGACTGCCTGCTTCGCAGCCCGAATATGCTCCAGGTACTCATCCGGACCGATCTTAAACGTCTGGAAATCTGGATAGTAGTTGAGCGCCTCCGCCGATACGTCGGCGGCCGACCACAGGAAATGATCGAGTTCGTTGCTCTCGATGTTGATCTGTTCCTCGAACAACGAGTGCAGCACCACGGCCGACGCCCCGCAGTCTTCCAACTGCCGGATATTCGCGACCTCCTTGCAGATCGGCGAGGCGGAGGCAACGAGCGGGTTCTTGAGGTTCAGTCCGAGATACTTCGTCGATAGCTTAGTCATTGCTCGCCTCCTTGCTCATGGCCTTCTCTTCCGTGGTTTTGGTCGCTCCTTCGGGCGGATTGAACGGCATCTTCGACCAGTGTTCGTACACCTTCCAGCGCTCCACCACGTCTTCCTGCGCTTCCTTCAGCAGAAGTTCCGCCGCCTTTGGATTGCTCTGCCGCAGCATCGTATACCGCGTTTCGTTGTAGATGTACTTGTCGAGCGAAATCGTCGGTGCTTTCGAATCCAGGACGAAGGGATTCTTGCCTTCCAGCGCCAGCTTCGGGTTGTAGCGGAACAGTGGCCAGTGTCCGGCCTGCACAGCCAATTTCTGCTGATCAAGTCCATGGACCAGGTCGTATCCGTGAGCAATGCAGTGGCTGTATGCGATGATGATCGACGGTCCGTCCCACGCTTCGGCTTCCAGGAACGCCTTCACCGTCTGCATGTCGCTCGAACCCATCGCGATTCGCGCGACGTACACCGAGCCGTAGTTTACGGCCATCATGGCGAGGTCTTTCTTCGCCACCGGCTTGCCACCCGCCGCAAACTTCGCTACCGCGCCGCGCGGCGTGGCCTTCGACATCTGGCCGCCCGTATTCGAATAAACCTCGGTATCGAGCACCAGGATGTTCACGTTTCGCCCGCTGGCAAGCACATGATCGAGCCCACCGTAGCCGATGTCGTATGCCCAACCATCGCCACCGACAATCCACACCGCCCGCTTCACCAGCACATCGGCGAGGCTCAGTAGATCCTTTGCTTCCGACGTGTTCAGGCCCTGGAGCATCTTCTTCAGTTCCGCCACACGTCCGCGCTGCGTCTGGATACCGGTTTCATTCGACTGATCCGCCCCGAGGATTCCCTTCACCAGTTCTTCCCCAAGCTTCCCAGCCAAGCGGACGACGAGCTCCTTGGCGTACTGGTTCTGCTTATCGATTGCCAGCCGGATACCCAACCCGAACTCGGCATTGTCTTCAAACAGTGAATTCGACCAAGCCACTCCGCGCCCGTCCTTGTTGAACGTGTATGGAGTCGTCGGCAGGTTGCCGCCGTAGATCGAAGAGCAACCCGTCGCGTTCGCGATGACGGTGCGATCGCCGAACAACTGCGTCATCAATTTCACGTACGGTGTCTCGCCGCAACCGGAACACGCGCCGCTGAATTCGAACAGAGGCTGCATCAGTTGAACATCCTTAACCTGCGTCACGCTCAGAACCGTGCGGTCGACTTCCGGCAGTTCGAGGAAAAAGTCCCAATTCTGGGCTTCCTTCTCGCGCACCGGGGGCTGCGCAATCATGTTGATCGCGCGATGCTTTACTTCCGTCTTCGACTTGACCGGGCACGCCTCAACGCACAGCGCGCAACCCGTGCAGTCTTCCGGAGCCACCTGCAACGTGTACTTCTGGCTTGCGAAAGTCTTCCACTTCGCCTCCGCCGACTTGAATCCCTCGGGAGCCTTCGCCAGCACCGCGCCGTCGTAGACTTTTGCGCGAATCACCGCGTGCGGGCAAACCAGAACGCACTTGCCGCACTGGATGCACAGCTTCTCATCCCATTCCGGAATTTCGAGCGCGATGTTCCGCTTCTCCCACTGTGCCGTTCCGGTCGGGAACGTTCCGTCGATCGGCATCGCGCTCACCGGCAAAAAGTCGCCGTCGCCAGTGATGATGGGCGCGATCACGTTCTGCACGAACTCCGGAGCGGCTTTCGGCACCGCCGGGTGCACATCGAACGTGCTCGTAACAGCGGTTGGAACTTTCACTTCGAACAGGTTCGAAAGTGCCTCGTCTACCGCTGCGAAGTTCTTCTGCACCACGGCTTCACCGCGGCGTCCATAGGTCTTCTTGATTGCGTGCTTGATGGCTTCGATGGCTTCTTCTCTCGGCAGCACGCCTGAAATCGCGAAGAAGCACGTCTGCATGATCGTGTTGATACGTCCACCCATGCCCGTGTCACGTGCGACTTTAACGGCATCGATCACATAGAACTTCAACTTCTTCTCGATAATGTCCTTCTGCACCTGCCGTGGCAGGTGATCCCAGATCTCGTCCTTGCCATAGGGCGTGTTCAGCAGGAAGGTTGCTCCTGTATCGGCGCCCTTCAGCACATCCATTCTTTCGAGGAACGTGAACTGGTGGCAGGCGACGAAATTCGCGCGCGTAATCAGGTAACTCGAGCGGATCGGCTTCGGGCCGAACCGCAGGTGCGAAGTCGTCATCGACCCCGACTTCTTGGAGTCGTAGACGAAGTACCCTTGCGCGTAATTGTCAGTCTCTTCGCCGATGATCTTGATCGAGTTCTTGTTCGCCCCGACCGTTCCATCCGCACCCAAACCGTAGAACAGTGCCCGAACCGTCTTATTGTCCTCGGTGGAGAACGCCGGATCGTAATCAATGCTCGTGTGCGTGACGTCGTCCTTGATGCCAACCGTGAAGTGGTTCTTCGCGCGTTCTTTCTTCAACTCATCCAGCACGCCCTTCACCATCGCCGGCGTGAATTCTTTCGACGACAATCCGTAACGTCCGCCGACGATCCGCGGGAAGCCCTTAAATGGCAGCGCCCCGGCTGCCAGGCCCTCTTGGATCGCCGTGACCGCATCCTGGTACAGCGGCTCGCCAACCGCGCCCGGCTCTTTCGTCCGATCCAGTACGCCGATCGACTGGACTGTCGCCGGCAGCGCCTTCAGGAAATGCTCGACCGAGAACGGCCGGAACAGGCGAACCTTGATCATGCCGACCTTCTCGCCCTTCGCCACCAGGTACTCGATCGCTTCCTGCGCCACTTCGGCGCCCGAGCCCATCAGGATGATTACGCGCTCGGCATCGGGCGCACCGACGTAATCAAACAGCCGGTACTGCCGCCCGACTACCTTTGCGAACTTGTCCATCGCGTTCTGCACGATGGTCGGCGCCGCCAGGTAATACGGGTTCACCGTCTCGCGTGCCTGGAAATAAACGTCCGGATTCTGTGCGCTGCCTCGCAGTACTGGCCGATCCGGCGAGAGTGCCCGCGCCCGATGCGCATGCACCAGTTCGTCGGAAATCAGCGCCCGCATGTCATCCATCGTGAGCTGTTCAACTTTCGCGACTTCATGCGAGGTCCGGAAACCATCGAAGAAATGCACAAATGGAACACGTGCCTCCATCGACGCTGCCTGCGCGATCAGCGCAAAGTCCATCACTTCCTGGATCGAGTTCGACGAAAGCAGTCCCCAACCCGTCTGCCGCACTGCCATAACATCCTGGTGATCGCCAAAGATCGACAGTGCCTGGGCGGCAACGGAGCGGGCCGCGACGTGCATCACGCTCGACGTAAGTTCGCCCGCAATCTTGTACATGTTGGGGATCATCAACAACAGGCCCTGCGATGATGTAAATGTCGTTGCGAGCGCACCACCCTGCAGCGCGCCATGGAGAGCGCCGGATGCGCCGCCCTCACTCTGCATCTCGATGACAGTCGGGATCGTCCCCCAGATATTGGGTTTACCCTCTGAAGACCACTGGTCCGACCATTCGCCCATCGGCGACGATGGCGTGATCGGGTAAATCGCGATCACTTCGTTGATTTTGTGAGCAACATAAGCCGCAGCTTCGTTGCCGTCGATAGTTACCTTCGCTCTTGTCATTTTTTTATAATTCCAGTCACATCGCGTATGAAATTGACTGCGGCGTCCCACCTACCGGACGTCAGGGCGGGGTGGGTCATCCCCTCTTCACCCACCTTCCCTCGGGAAGGCCTCTAACGCACTTTCCAGCCGGGTCGCTACCTCCGGCACGCGCTCACCGGAGACGGCCAAATCGCTCGCAACCTACGCGGCTTAAAGCACATAGAGCATGTTCTGATTAGAATTCCGACACGCCCAAAGGGGCTGTGATTGACCTCACAAGAATCGGTGACGCTTGACCGTGTGAAACAGCGGTCAGTAATCAGCATTCGGCTCAGCAAAAGCTTCAGAGAGATCCAACGCTTGGCGGAATTTTGAAGTTTTGTGGATGGCGGATTGCGAATGAAGGGTCGTGGACGGCCATTTTGGATTTTGCGAATAGCGAATGGGAAACCGCGAATTGCTAATGGCTAATGCCACATTGCTGCTTCGACTGAACGCTGACTGCTGATTGCTGAATGATTTAATCCCGCCTCATTCTTGAATCGGTACTGACACTCCGATGCCGCCTTCTGCACGTCTGCGTAGTCCGGATACTTTCGGTAGGCTGCGAGGGCCGGGTCTTTCTCCAGCGCCTCAGCGGCGCAGTAGTTCTGCTGAATAGCGCTCTTGATCAGCTTCGTCGCGACGTCCATTTGCCCGCAGTAAGCCATCAGGCTGCCCTGGTAATAGCGAAATTCGGGATCGAGTTGTGCCATCAATGCCTTCTCGTTCTGCGCCACCAGCACGTTCATATCGCCAGCAGGCCGTCCATCCAGGCATCCCTGCAGAATTCGGCCGAACCAGGTGGCATCATTCGTCATCGCCTGCGCCGCCACACGCGCTTCGTCCGTCTGGCCCGCCCGCAGTAGGATTCCCGGCTCGACGTTCCGTGCCCACTCCGATCCGGCGTCCAGCGACAGGAACTGCATCGCGCGATCCGTATCGCCCTTCTCGAAAAAAGCGAATGCGCATGAACGGTACAGGTAATCGCCCGGATCCAGTTGAATCGCCTTCTCACACTCGTTGCCGGCCTCGTCGAGCAATCCGGCATAGCGCAGCACGTATGCCATCGTGAAATGCGCCTGCGCATTGTCGCCGCGACGCTGCAGTAGTTCCTTCGCCTGCTTGTACGCCAGGCTCAGTTCGCCGCGTTCCACATGATGCCGCACCAGGTGCGCCGCCCCCTGGACATAGTTCCGATCCAGCGCAACCGCCCGTTCATAAGCATCTCCCGCTCGCTTGTAAGCCTCTGGTCCCCCTCCGCCATACTCCGCGTCGTAGTAGTAGCGGAATCCCAGCGCATCCCATGCCGGAGCGTAAGTCGAATCGAGCCCAACAGATCGCTCCAGCATCTTGATCGCAACCCGATTTGGCGCCGGGTCATGCGAAACGGCAGAGCTGCGCAGGTACAGATCGTATGCTTCGGCGTTCTTCGGCCGTGTCGCCGTCTCAATCGCCGATGACCTACCCACCAGCATCGGTATCAAGCCGCGCCGCAGATCTGTCTCCAACTCCTTCTGCATCGTCGTCAGGTCCTGCACCGGCATCTTCAGCGCTTGTTGCCAAAGTAGCCGGTTCTTCCTCACATCGATCGCTGACAACGATACCTGCAGCGTATTGCCTTGCTTCAGATACTGCCCCGTAACCACCGTTCCAACGTGCAACGACTTCCCCGCCTTCTGCGGATCGACATTACCGATATATTGACGTGTTGACGTAACCGGGCGGACCTCAAGATTCGGCGTGTACGTCAGGATGGTCGCGACCTCGTCTGCCAAGGCATAGCCGAGATAGTCGCTGTTGATGTCCGTCGGGTTCATGCTCTGGAACGGAAGAACCGCAATCGTGGTTCCCGCCAGCGATGCGCGTGTCCTATAGAAATAAACTCCAAAAACAATTACAAGCATTAGCAGGAATGCCGATATCCCCGCGAGGATGTACGTCGTCTTCGCTCCCATCCGGCGGAACACCCTCCCATGCCGCGCCTTCATGAGCCGGCTCAGCGCCGGCAGTTCTGTTGAATCCGTGTCGCGCTTCAGGGACTGCAAATCGTCGCGCAGCTCCGACGCTCGCTGATATCGCCGGCCCTTATCCTTCTCCAGCGCCTTCCCAGTGACTGCCTCAAACTCTGAGGGCAGTTCATGGTTCAGCGCCAGCGGCGACATTGGCTTCTTGTCGAGAATTGCCGCCAGTGTGAGCACGGAATTTGAAGCCGTGAATGGCCTCTGCCCCGTCGCCATCTCGTACAGCACCACACCAAACGAGAACAGGTCCGAGCGAGCGTCCAACTCCTCGTTCCGTACCTGTTCCGGCGACATGTACGCCGAAGTCCCTGCAATGATCTCTGGATTCGTGATCACCACGTCTCCGCTCGGCAACTTCGTTCTCAGGATCTCGACGCCATCAGGCCCAACCTTCTCCAGTTCGAGGTCGCGCACCGCGACCGGCTTCGCCAATCCAAAATCCAGGATTTTCGCCTGCCCCCGTTCATTCACAATGATGTTCGCCGGCTTGACGTCCCGGTGAACGATTCCCTTCGCGTGCGCGGCATCGAGGGCATCCGCTACTTGCACTCCGATATCCAGGATCTTCTCGAGTTGCAGCGGATGTCCGCCTTGAATCATTCGATCAAGGCTCAGCCCCTCCAACATTTCCATCACAATGTACGGGCGGCCCTCGTGCACTGCGAAGTCGTACACGGTACAGATACCCGGATGATTCAATGCTGAAGCGGCCTGTGCCTCGCGATTGAATCGCTCCAGAGCTTTGCTGTCATTGGCTAGATTGGCAGGAAGAAATTTCAGCGCCACCCGGCGGCCCAAAGTCTCGTCTTCGGCCTCATACACCACACCCATCCCGCCGCCACCCAGCTTCCGCAGGACGCGATAATGGGAAATCGTCTGGCCAATCACGACTCGGCCCCCCGGGTATTAAACGCGAATGTTAGCCCCACCGCAAAGACCGGTCAAACGAGGCTTGATGCTGTTCTGATCTCTTGCTTTTCTTGCTGTTGTTTTTGTCTTTTAGAGCAGAATTTCTCTGTGCCTCTGTGCCTCTGTGGTGAGATCTTCGCCTAAAACAAAACCGGCACCCCAAAAGGAGTACCGGTCTAAACCTGAAAGCGACTTACCGCTTTGGCCGATACGTATCCGTGCTCGTTCCGTAGAACACTTCCGCGGCTTCCATCACGGTCTCTGAAAGCGTAGGATGCGGATGGATCGTGAGCCCGATGTCCTTTGCCGTCGCGCCCATCTCGATCCCCAGCACACCCTCCGCAATCATGTCCCCCGCTCCCGGCCCGGTGATTCCGACGCCAAGTACGCGCTCCGACTTCGGATCGATGATCAGCTTCGTCACACCTTCCGTCCGATCCAGCGTTACCGCGCGTCCCGAAGCCGCCCACGGGAACTTTGCAATCGAAACCTCGCGGCCTTCCTTCTCCGCCTGCGTCTGCGTCAGGCCAGCCCATGCGATCTCCGGGTCCGTGAATACTACTGCCGGAATCGCGTACGGCTCGAACGCGACTTTGTGCCCGGCAATGTGCTCCACTGCCGTTCGACCCTCGTGCATGGCCTTGTGTGCCAACATCGGCTCGCCCGCAACATCGCCAATCGCGTAGATCGAAGGATCGGTGGTCTGTAGTTGCTTGTTGATCTTGATGAACTTGCCGTCGAGTTGAACTTTCGTGTTCTCCAGTCCCGGCACCTGCGAATTCGGCGTGCGGCCAACAGACACCAGCACGCGGTCGTACGTCTTCTCCTTCTCCTTCACATCGCCATCGAAGGTGACGTGTACGCCGTTCTTCTCTTCCTTCATCGACGCGACCTTGGTGTTCACCATGATCGCCTCAAACTGCTTCTCCAGTCGCTTGTGCAGCGGCAACACGAGATCGCGATCCGCGCCAGGCAACAATCCCGATAACATTTCAACCACCGAGACTTTTGACCCGAGCGCAGCGTAGACGGACCCAAGTTCCAATCCAATATACCCGCCGCCGACGACTAGCAAGCTCTTCGGCACGTCCGGGAGGTTTAATGCCCCGCTTGAATCCCACACCCGCGCGCTCTTCGGAAAGGTCGGAATCACCGCCGGCCGCGAACCGGTCGCTATGACGATCTTGTCGAACGTCAGGTTCTCCGAACCGCCCGCCGTCTTCTCCACCTTCAGCGTGTTCGAATTGACGAAGCTCGCGGTTCCCTGGATGTAGGTTACCTTGCGCATCTTCGCGATCTGCCCAAGACCGCCGGTCAGCTTGTTCACAACGTTCTCTTTGAAGGTGCGCAGGCGAGTGACATCGATTTTCGGAGCTCCGAAATCGATGCCCATGTTCGAAATGTGCTTCGCTTCTTCGATCATCGCCGCTACGTGCAGCAACGCCTTCGACGGAATGCATCCGCGATAAAGACAAACTCCCCCCGGATTCTTCTCCGGATCGATCAGCGTGACCTGCATTCCAAGGTCAGCCGCAAGAAAAGCGGCGGCGTACCCACCCGGCCCGCCGCCCATGACTGCAACCTTCAGATTCGTATTTGCCATGTAGTTTTCTCGAAATGGGTACCGGGTGCCAGGTGCCGGGTACCGGGTACGTTCTTCCCGGTACCTGGAACCCGGTACCCTTATCCCGTATTTCCCGCTATCCCTGTACCGAAAGTAAGAACGGCTGCTCCAGCGCTTCCACCACCCAGCGCAGGAACCGTGCCGCGTCCGCGCCATCGATCAACCTGTGATCGTACGAGAGCGAGAGCGGCAGCATCAATCTGGGCTCAAACTTGTCATTCACCCAACAAGGCTCAATCCGCGAACGCGACATCCCGAGGATCGCAACTTCCGGATGGTTCACGATCGGCGTGAAGTACGTTCCGCCGATGCCGCCCAGATTCGTAATCGTGAACGTGCCGCCTTCCATCTCTTCTGGCTTCAACGTCTTGTTCTTCGCCTTCACTGAAAGTTGCGAAAGCTCGGCCGCCAACTCGGTGATGTTCTTCTCATCGACGTTCCGAATCACCGGCACCAGCAGTCCGCGATCCGTATCGACCGCCACGCCAAGATGTATGTAGCGCTTATAAACAATCTCTTCACCCGCCATGTCGACCGAGGCGTTGAACTGCGGGAACACCTTCAGCGCCGAAGCGACTACCTTCAGCGCAATCGCTGTCACCGTCATCTTGCCGCCGGCAAGTTCCGCGCGCGACGAGTACTTCTTCCGCAGCTCTTCCAATTCGGTGATGTCGGCTTTGTCGTGCTGCGTAACGTGCGGAATCGTCGTCCATGCTTCCGCGAGGTGCTCGGCCGTCTTCCGCCGGATCGCCCGCATCGGGACCTTCTCGACCGGTCCCCACTTGCTGAAGTCCGGCAACTTCACCGCCGGACGCACACCCGGCACCGCGACTCCCGCGGCCGCCGCCGTGATCACCGCTTTCGCGTGATTCTTGACGTCGGCCTCGGAGATCCTGCCGTTCGGCCCCGTTCCCTGCACGTTGTAGATATCGACACCGATCTCGCGCGCCAGCCGACGAACCGAAGGCGACGCCGGCACAGGCGGACGATGCTCCGCCCCCGCACTCTTCACCACCTGCGACGCTACAATTGCATGCGCCGGTTCCTGCCGCGTATCGCGCGGGAACGCCTGCGCTTCGGTTTTTCCCTCGGCCGCACGCGCAATGTTGTAACTCGCGCGCGCCATCTCCGCGCTGCTCGTGTCCTGTGCGGCTCGATCCTCTACCTTCTTTTCAGCCGGCGGTGTGGTCGTCGCAGCACCCTCTCGCAATGTCAGGATGACCTGCCCAACCTTCGCCTTCTGCCCCTCACGAACCAGAACTTCCTTCACGGTCCCAGACACTGTCGACGGCACTTCCACCACAGCCTTATCCGTCTCCAGTTCGATCAACGTCTGCCCGTCGCTGATTGTGTCACCCGGCTTTACGGCAACGCGAACCACATCTCCCTGAACAATGTTCTCGCCCAGTTCCGGCAACTTGAACTCAAGCGCCGTGGCTCCTTTGCCACCGCTAGCCGGAACCGCCGGCGCAATCGCCTCCGGCCTCGGCTCTGTTTTTGTAGGCCCAGCCTCTGCTTTTGCAGGCTCAGCTGCCCTCGGCCGGGCACCCACAGGCTCAGTCCGCGGGATATCTTTCTTCGGTCCCGCTTTGTTCTCTTCTACCGCCGCCCCGGCCTCATCTCCCTCAACTGTGAAAATCGTTTGGCCCACTTTCAACTTCTGGCCCGCCTTCACCGCAATTTCCTTAACGGTGCCCACAACCGACGACGGCACTTCGATCACCGCCTTATCGGTTTCTAACTCGATCACCGGCTGTCCCTCGGAAACATTGTCCCCGGGCTTGACCATCACTCTTACCAAATCGCCCTGCTCAATGTTCTCGCCCAGTTCCGGTAACTTGAATTCAATTGCCACTGAGGTTCCTTTCACTAGGACACCACCGGGTGCGGCTTCTCGGGATTGATCCCAACATCCTGGATTGCTTTCTTCACTACGTCAGCCTTCACCTTGCCGTCCCTCATCAGCGCCGAAAGTGTCGCCAGCACAATGTGCTTCGCATCCACCTCGAAGAAGTCTCGCAGAGCGGCGCGCGACTCGCTCCGCCCAAAGCCGTCCGTCCCGAGCGAAATCATCTTTCCCGGCACCCACTTTGAAATCGACTCCGGCAGCATCTTCACATAGTCAGATGCCGCGACAACCACGCCGTCATCTCCGCCCAGGATCTGCGTCACATATGGCAACCGCTCTTTCTCCCCCGGATGCAGCATGTTCCAGCGCTCGGTCGAAATCCCGTCGATGTACAGGCATTTATAGCTGGTCACACTGTAAATGTCCGCAGCCACCCCGTACTTCTCTTCCAGGATCTTCTGTGCCTCCATCACCGACTGCATCATCGCACCGCTGCCCAGCAACTTCGCCCGCAGCTTCGCATCCTTTTTTTCGGATTTCTGGAACAGGTACATCCCTTTCAGAATGCCTTCGCGCGAACCGTCGGGCATCGCCGGCATCTCCCAGGGCTCGTTCATCACCGTCAGGTAATAGAAGACCGGCTCCTGCTCCACATACATCCGCCGAATGCCATCCTGGATGATCACCGCCAGCTCATATGCAAACGCCGGATCGTATGCAACCAGGTTCGGCACCGGATACGCCAGCAGGTGACTGTTGCCGTCCTGGTGCTGTAGTCCTTCGCCGTTCAGCGTCGTGCGTCCCGACGTTCCGCCCAGCATGAAGCCGCGGCAGCGCATATCGCCCGCCGCCCACACCAGGTCGCCCACCCGCTGCATCCCGAACATCGAGTAATAAATAAAGAACGGAATCGTATTGATCCCGTGGTTGGCATATGAAGTGCCGGCGGCAATGAACGACGACATCGATCCCGCTTCCGTAATGCCTTCTTCCAGGATCTGCCCGTCCTTCGACTCCTTGTAATAAAGAAGCGTGTCCATGTCGACCGGCTCGTAAAGCTGGCCGACGCTCGAATAAATTCCCACCTGCCGGAACATCGCTTCCATGCCGAACGTGCGCGCTTCGTCGGGAACGATCGGCACCACCAGCTTTCCGACTTGCGGGTCGCGTAGCATCTTCGATAGCATGCGCACGAACACCATCGTCGTCGAAACCTTGCGTCCCTCCGTCCCCTTGTAGAACTCCTCGAATACCTCTTCGCTCACTGGCTCCAGCTTCGGCGCCACAACCTTTCGCGCCGGCATGTACCCGCCCAGTTGCTTCCGCCGATCCTGCATGTACTGGATTTCCAGGCTGTCTTCCGGCGGCCGATAGAACGGAGCACCGTGCAGCTCTTCGTCCTTAATCGGAATCCCAAATCGCGAGCGGAACAGCGCCAGCTCTTCGTCATTGATCTTCTTCTGCTGGTGCGTGATGTTCTTGCCTTCGCCGCTCTCGCCCAGCCCGTAACCTTTAATCGTCTTGGCGAGAATCACCGTCGGCGATCCCTTGTGATCTGTAGCCGCCTTGTACGCCGCATAGACCTTGAGTGGGTCGTGTCCACCCAGTCGCATCTTCTCTAGTTGCTCGTCGCTGAGGTGCTCCACCATCTTCAGCAGTCGAGGATCGGTGCCGAAGAAGTTCTCGCGGAAGTAGGCGCCGCTCTCGACAAAGTATTTCTGATATTGTCCGTCGCAGACCTCGCCCATGCGCTTCACCAGCAGGCCCTCGCGATCCTTCGCCAGCAGCGCATCCCAATCGCTGCCCCAGATGACCTTGATCACATTCCAGCCGGTTCCGCGGAAGCTCGCTTCCAGTTCCTGGATGATTTTGCCGTTGCCGCGCACCGGCCCATCCAGCCGTTGAAGGTTGCAGTTGATAACAAAGATGAGGTTGTCGAGCTTCTCCCGTGCCGCCAGCGAAATCGCGCCCAGCGCCTCAGGTTCATCCGTCTCGCCGTCGCCGAGGAACGCCCAGACTTTCCCGCTCGTTCCCTTCTTCAGGCCGCGATTCTCGAGATAGCGGTTGAACCGCGCCTGGTAGATCGCCTGGATCGGCCCCAGTCCCATCGAAACCGTCGGGAACTCCCAGAAATCCGGCATCAGCCAAGGGTGCGGATATGACGACAACCCACCACCCTGAGCCAGTTCGCGACGGAAATTCTCCAACTTTTCCTTCGAGAGCCGACCTTCCAGGAACGCCCGCGAGTACATACCCGGCGACGCGTGTCCCTGGAAATAAACCAGGTCGCGATCGCCATCCTCAGTTTTCGCTCGGAAAAAATGATTGAAGCCGACTTCGTAGAGAGTTGCCGCGGAGGCATAAGTGGAAATGTGGCCGCCAATGCCCTCGGATTTCTTGTTCGCCCGCATCACCATCGCCAGCGCGTTCCATCGAACCAGGCTCTTGATGCGGCGTTCCAGCTCCTGGCTTCCCGGAAACGGTGGCTGCTTATCGGGCGGAATCGTGTTCGTATACGGCGTTGTCGCCGTAAACGGCATCCGGAAGCCGCTCTGGGCCGTATGCAATTCCAACTGCTGCAGCAGACGCCCGGCGCGCTCGGCGCCCTCATTCTGCAGGACGTAATCTAACGAATCCAGCCACTCACGGGTCTCCACCACCTCAAGACCCACGGCCTCGTTCCCATTACTGCCATCAGACTTGTTCACTCAATCAACCTCACCCAAGGTAGACCAAACAGACTATCTTAAATTATCGGACCGGTTTTTGCGCACCCGTTCCCGACTCCTAACTCCCTGCCAGCCTTATGGATGCACACTTCTCGGAGCACCGGCTCTTCGCCGGCCGTGCCCGTGTGTATGAAAGGTATTTCTCTTTGTTGATGCCCCGAAACCCACTCCGGTCGCATCTTTCTGATGCCAAAGTAACTCTATTCGGAGCGCCGACGCCCCGTCGGCCCAAAGCGACGCGAGGCGTCGTCCACGATAGTTCTCAAGTGAACGGTTAGTCTCTTACTGATTTCTGGTTCCCCCATTCAACTTCTTCACCAGCTCCGCCACATTCTCCGCAAAGTGCCGAACCGTAGCGACTCCCTCTTCGTCGTTCAACGCCTCGCCCGGCAGCCGCCCAAAAACCATGTTCCAGTAGCTCGATCCCGGCACGATCATGTCATTAATAAGGAAGAACATCAGCATCTCCTGCAGCGTCAGTGTCTGGCCGCCTCTCCGTGCCACCGCCACCGGGCCGCCAACTTTCCCCGTCAGATACTTGTCGCTGTTCCGTGAGACATATCCAATTCGCTGCAGGGCGCACATCACATCCCCGCGCGCCGTGCCGAAATACACCGGCGTCCCCACAATGAACCCTTGCGATCCGCGCAGCTTCCGAATGATCTCGTTCAGCCCATCATCCAGCCCGCACTCGCCCGTCTTCGCGCACTTCAGGCACGCAATGCACGACTCAATCTTCATCCCCGCCAGCGAAACGACCTCCGCCTCGACCCCATGCTCTTCAATGACCTTCGCGCACTCCCGCATCAACAGCGCCGTATTGCCGTTCTCTTTCGGACTCCCACTGATAAGCAGTACTTTCACCCCGCGCCTCCAAGTACATCGCCGTTTCCTCTTCAACTTACGCTGTGGAATACCGCGTGAAAAGAAACTTCATTCACTCACGGGCTCTACCTTCGAGTGGCATTTCAGCGCGAGAGCGGGCTGTTCGGCTGGAGGGTACCGTCTCGTGGGTACCCCGCATCTGCCGCGGTTAGCAGATGTGGGTCTGTCCGATCTCTTTCCTCACCACAAATTCGCCGCCACAGGAACCTGCGCCCGATCGACCAGCGCGATCGCATTCTCCTTGCACACCGCCCGGCAAACGCCGCACCCATAGCACCAGCGCTGATCGATCACCGCTTTCTTATTCGACGCGCTCCACGTCAGCGCGCCAAACTGGCACTGACGCATACATTCACGACACCCGTTGCACACATCCGGATCAATCTGTCCGACGTACTCTGCTCGAAACATCATCGGCATATTTCGAGACAGCGTGAACCGCATCGCCCAGCAATCCGAACGATCGCAGTTGCAGACGCCGCCGATGAACGGCGTCCCGAACGTCCAGATCGTGTGCGCCAATCCCTCCCGCTCATGTCTGCGAAAAGCCTCCAGTGCCTCTTCCCGCGTCAGCGTTTCCGCGCCCGACGTATACGGCCCACCATCGAATCCTTCAACAACTGTACCCAGAATCTCGGCCAGGCCGGTCTCCGGTGACACACTGATTCCGTAGCAATATCGCTTCTCCTTGCCCAATGTGTTGTAGCGGCAATAACACGCAACGCGCACAATCGAGTTCGTCAGGTTGAAAATCTTCTCGACATCCTCGATCGGCACCACCTGCCCGTAGTGCATCTTCTTCTGCTTCCGCGTGATCATGAACACGAACCACTCGCGCACGAATTTCGGAAGCTTCTGCAAACTCTCAGCTTTCCCGACCGCTTTCCCCACTGCCTCCGGATTCTCGTACATCATCTTGAGCAGGTTCCTCCGCTCGACATCACTCGCAAGATCCGCGGAGTAGTTCTTTGCTTCGAGATACCACTTTTTACCTTCTCCATGCTTCAGGCAGAATTCGCACATACTAGGCCTCCTGGCTGCTGCAACGCACAACAAAATATGGCCTGAGCCTGTTAGCCCTGGTTTTCGGTTGATGAATGTTTTCGAAGACAGCGAGCCCTGAGCCCTTAACCGTGGGGACATCCTTCTTATATATGCCGCCGATTTTGCATTTTCATTTCTCGGAAGACAAGCAGACCGGTCACCTTGACGGGTGATAACCGGAATTGAGTGTTGTTACGAGTCCGGCGTTCGGGCGAAGCTCCGCTCGCGCCCTAGTTGTAATGCAGCAGGTAGCCCGGCTCGAGCGGCAGTTTGCCGTCGATCTTCAGCACTGTTACGGAGCTGTTGATGGAGTAGAGATCAACGACGCCGATCGCATTCGGCATGCTGTTCACGGTTTTGATGACTTCGTCGTCCGTGGCGACGACGATGAAAGTCTTCTTGGCATTAGCAAGGAACGCCGGCAACTGCTCCAGCGCCTGGTTAAGAAGCTTGGTGCCGAAGATTTTTGTTTCACTCGAGCCCGGTGCTTTTATTACGAAAACTATCTCTTTACCGTCCGCCCATTTCGCTGGCGCCGTCTTCAACGCCTTTACAACCTCCACAGATTGCACGCCTTTCAGCGCCGATGACCTCGCGACCACTAATGCCACCTCCTTCGCCCATGCCGCGCCGGACAAACCGGCGAGCACAAGCGCGAAGGCGAACATTTTTGTAAGTCTTGAGGCGGCAATAGTCATGAATTTCCCGCAATGGTACAGCGACCCGGGGAGGGTAACGCAAGTTACAACCGTAATGCCTCAAATTGTTTAGACCTCTGTTATTGTCACCCTATTATGCGGAACAAGGTGTGCTTCGCTGTTTTCCTGACAGCGCTCGCAATCATTCCCTGCTTCGGCGCTGACGCGCAATCTACGCTACCCGTCCACTCAAGGTCTGCAGCCGCTCTCCGGTTCTATCGTCAAGGCATCGAGTTGCAAGGCAATCTCCGGCTCGACGAAGCGATGCGCAAATTTCGCTCGGCAGTAAAGGCGGACCCCGACTTCGCGATGGCCTGGGCAATGATCGCCATCTCCGACTCTTCACCCGCAGCTGCCGCACGCGCGCGCGAGAAGGTCAGCGAACTGGCGCCCAAAGCCTCAGAAGGCGAGCAGTTGATGATTCGCTGGGTCGTCGCTCGTGGTGGCTCCAACATGATCGCGGCTATCTCCGCCGCCAATGACCTCGTCTCCAGGTATCCCGGAGACAAGTTCGTCCTCTACGAGGTTGGCTCGTGGTACGGCACCGCGTTGAACCAGTGGGAGCGTGTTGCCGTCCTGCAGGAGAAAGCCCTGGCGCTCGATCCCAATTACGCACCGGCCCTGAACGAAGCCGGCTACGCTTACGCCTACCAGCACAAGTTCGTCCAGGCTATCGCAGCCATGAGGCGATACGCCGATGTCATCCCCAACGAACCGAACCCGCAGGACTCCTACGCCGAAATCCTGCGCCTGTCTGGACACTACGAAGAGGCCCTCACCCACTACCGCGAGGCCCTCAAAATTCTTCCAACCTTCTATTCCTCTCAGCAGGGCTTGGGCGACACCTACGCCCTGATGGGCGATCAGGAACGCGCCCGCGCCGAATATGCTAAGTGTTCCGGCGGGCAGATCGAGCCGAGTGTTTCGATTGTCTGCCGACAGATGGCGGCCTACAGCTACATTCGCGAGAACAATCTCGACGCCGCCAACAAAGAGCTTGAGACCTTCATCGCCGCAATGCACAAGGAAGGCCAGATAGCATTCGCCGTCAACGCCATCCTCGCCGAAGCATTCATGGCCAAAGATGTGTCATCTGCATTCACCAGTTTCGACCGAGCTATCGTCGAACTTCACGAGGATCACAACATGCCGCAGGCGCAGCAGGACGAACTGCTTGCACGCATCATGGCTCACAAGGTACGAGTTGCTGTTCTGGCCGGTGACACCGCCCTCGCCAAGCGCTCCATCACCGAACTGGAAGCCTTCAAGGAGTCTCCTGACCCCTTGATCCAGGCTGCATGGAAAGGCGGTAACGGCGCCTGGCTCTACTTTCAGAAAAAGTACGAAGACGCCATCTCTGAACTGCAGGATGATGCCGGGAATCCCTTTTCTCAGCTCATGCTGCTGAAAGCCTGCCAGGCGGCCGGCAATGACAAGGCAGCATCAGAATTGAAGGACTCTATTCTTACTCTGCACCGCCTCGACATTGACCTCTGGCTCGCGCAACAAGCCGTCAGGAGCTAGTCGCATCCAACTTCGGTACCCCAATGTCTGCGCGTCTGTCGCAGGTGGGGTCATTTACCTGCTCCGATCTCAGATTTTCCGCACCCACAAAGAAGGAGGGGACTGTCTCCAGTCCCCGTCGTTGTTAGCCGCCCGGGATCGGCGAATGGGGTTGAGGCAGCTCACAATTCCGAAAAGTTTTGAGCTACTTGTCTCACATATCCGGAGCAATCTCGCGCTCAACCACCTTCAGTAGCGTCGGCAATCGCTCATCCCAGTATTGCCAGGAATGCGCTCCCGGAAACTCGTGATACTCGAACGCAATCTTCCTCTGACCGAGAATCGCGACGAGTCTTCGGTTCGGTTCGGCAAACGTCACATCCTCGCTTCCGCAATCGATATACAAATAAGGTGTGCTTTGCGGATCGGCATTAGCCGCTTCGCGATATACGTCGTTCTCCGCTCGCGTTTTACTGTTCGCCGGTCCAAATGTCTGTGCCAGGCTCGCCTTCAGATCCGTTCTCTGCTCCAGTTCCGGCAACGCCGCGTTGAACGCCCCGCTGATGCTTCCCGCCATCTTGTAAATTCCGGGATGCTTCAGAGCCAAGTTCACCGCCGCATAACCACCCATCGAGAGCCCAGCAATCGCCCGCCGATGCGGTGCGCGAATCGCTCTCCAATGATGCTCAACTTCCTGTATGACATCTTTGACTATGTACTCTTCGAACTTGTCCCGCGGAACCGTCGCCGAATCGACATACCACGAATTGCCCGCATCCGGCATAACGATGATGATCGGCGCATTTTCCGCGTAATGCGTCAGGTTCGTCAGCGTGCTCCAGTTCTGGTAATCGCCGCTAAATCCATGGAGCAGGTAAAGCACCGGATAATATCGATCCGACTCAAAATATCCCTTCGGAAGAAAGATCCGATAGTGCATCTGCCGACCCAGCGAGTCGCTCTGGAACACGCGATCCTGCATCCGCGACTCGGACGCAATCGCCTGACTCGGTTCCAAACTCGCGGTGCTCTCCTCCTGCGCAAATACACTCCCAGCAAGTCCCATCACCAGAACTGCTACAATCGCTGCTCGATTCCTCATCGCAAATCTCAGTGCTCCTTCGTGGTTGGCTGTTGCAAGATCGAATCACACATACTGTCCCGCACGCGACAATACCACGACCGCGATTACCAGGATCGCAACTCCCGTTATCTGCAACCGAACCGGAGTCTTACCGGCATTCTTCCACTCGCCGGTAAGCCAACCCATTACGCTCGCCACAATGACGATCAGGGACATAAAGAATGGCCATCCGAGAACGGGTCCAAGTTCCCCAAGCTTGTTGCTCGCGACACCATACATAATTGTGCTGACAAACCAGAACAGCGCCATCACCAGCGCAAGAACCCAGTACGAACTGCTGCCCGAAACCGAAAAGTTTCCGCCGGTGTGATTTTTTCGCATCAGGTAAACGCAATACAGAACGTTCGGAACCGCCCCGGCGACCATCAACGGAAACCACACTGCATTGATCGTCCAGTTATGACTCGCCCCGGCTGAACTGGCCGCGCTGCTGAGCGCGCCACCGAATGCAACGCCGAAGTTCATCGCCGCCGCACCAAGCCCACTGAGAATCGCGCAGGCCAATCCCGTTCCGAAAGACATCTTGCTGTGGCGCTCAGTTCCAGCGGTTTTCTCTCGCTTCTTCCCTGCAATGGCACAAACCGCCACTCCCGCTACCACGAGGATCACGCCTGCGATGACACCTAGTCCCGCAGGAGTAAAGATCTTGTCCGGATGCAATTGGATCAGCGGAATCAAGCTGCCGATCGCCGCCGAAAGCCCGAGCACGATCGCAAACGCCAGCGCCACGCCAATCGAGTCAACCGCCAACCCGAATAGTACCTGCGCAATCCCCCACGCGAACCCGCACAACGCAACCAGCGTGACCGCTCGCGCTCCCGCCTGCGCATACACCGTCCCGAGACTCGGCACCGTGAGATATGCGGCCAGCGGCGGCAGAAGGAGCAGCGCGTAGACGCTCCACACCGCCCATGTGTTTTCCCACGCCCACTTTTTCGTGAACTTCATCGGGATAGTGAAGTTGGCGTTCATCACCCCAGCGACGATCAACAACAAAATGCCAGCCGTTGCATCCGGCATGGGAATCCTCCTTAGCGAGCTAACTGGCCTTAGCATACATATCGAGCAGAACCTCGCTTGTCATTTACGTCGAGGGCGGAATCACCGTTTCCACTCGCAATGTCAGCGTCTCGAACGGTTGCAGCGACAACTCGATATCCCCACCATCGCGGATTGGGATTTCTTCAAGTTTGTCTTCGAGCGCAGTGGCCCTCCATACGTGAGCAAACTTGAAGTAATCACTACGAATCCACACGTGGGGACAAACAGTACCCGATGTCTCCTGCAGGCGCAGCACTGTGCCCTTTCCATCCTCAGCCATTTTCCAGGTTGAGATGGCGACTTTCGGATTGTCAATTTCTACTAATCCAGCCTCTGTGAGTGGCAATTGCGATGGTCCAATACTCGCGGGTAATTCCGTGGTCTCCAGCGGCGTCATGGCCTCTGTGCCGAAACGCTCGGCTTCCACCGGTTTCGGACTCGTGCCACTGGTGATCACGTATCTGAAAGTGTAATCACCGCCCTGCCACGCCGGGAAATTCGTTCCCCAGTAATTGTTCATCAGCCATGAGAACACCGTGCTGCTTTTCGGCTTGAATTCTGCCGGCCAGTTGCCACGAACGATGTCACCGAATGCAACCAGCGGTGCATCGACCGGAACGATAGTCATGGAAACTCCGGCATCACTGACGTTCGCCCAATGCCGCGCCACGTACCACTCCCGGCTACCACCCGGTAATTCATCCTTTGCCGGATTCACCCACCCGATCTGGTTCCCATAAGTGAAGGAAGGAGTCACGATCTCCGCCGGAAACGCAATATAAGCGGACTCGCGTGTCAGTACGCGATTCTTGTGCAGGTCGTAGCGGATCTCGATCTTCTTCGCATTGTTATAAAGCGTAATCTCAGTACGAATTCGAGGCGTGTTCACCGAAGATGATTCGAGTGTAGCAACGATTCCAAACGGCGTCTGTTTAACATCAACAAGCTTGCCGTGTTCTGCCGGATGGACCGTAAGCTTCGGCGGGTTCAATCCCGCGCCAAAACGGTACAGACTGTTGTTCGGAATATCGTCTCCGCCCGTAACGTAGAGATAGCTGCCAAACTTGTACGGACTCTTCTGGTCGACGAGTTCCTTACCAAGCTGCTTGTCGAAAATGCTGGTGATCGCGCCCGACGCAGCATCGAGCGCCACACGATAATACCGATTCTCCAGCACATTCCGATCTGTGACAGTCCCGACCTCCGCCGGTTTCTGCTCTTCTGGCCTGAACGAATACAGCTTGTAACCCAACGCGGGAACATCACTGGCCTGGAAGCGAACTCGCTTGTATCCCTTGCCGAATCCCGGCAACTCGATTCCCTTCCCGACAAACAGGACTTGGTAAGGCACGGCGTTGTTCGTTGTATTGTCGAAAATCTCCATCCCATCCTGAAGATCGACATCAACCATTCCACTACGTTCCCAACCCAATGGATTGAAGACCATCAGCGAATTCTGCGGCGGCGACAGGAACCCGCCCAGTTGCGCGAAGCTCCTCTGGATCGATTCATCGATCTCTTTCTTCGCCTCCCGCACCCGCGATTCCTTCAGTGCTATCTGCTCTTCGCTCTGCTTGTTCTCCGGTTGCGAGGTCGCACCGACGTAGGTCCATGTGTGTTCGTCATAAAGCAACTCGTTTTCCCACGCCCTCTTCAGCAGCGAGCGATCCGGCCGCAGGATCGGGGAGAAGATTGTCGGCAGCACCGACATCTTCTCCGCCGTCAGAATTCTCTCCTGGTTCGCACGATGCATCGCCGTGTACTTCGCGTCCGACCCGTAGCCGTCTTCCCAGTACGGACCGAAGTCGCCGCGGTAGACAGGGAATTTCCCGCCGGCCTCCTTCTCTATCTGCGACATCGCGCTCTGCACCGTCCCGAATTCCAGGTGCGGATATGCATACTGCGCGTTCCACGTCGCGGGTAACTCCGCCTGCTCTTTCGCGAAGGGCGTGTTCTCCAATTGCGAGCCAAAGATGATGGTACTGTTCGCCGTGTAATCCGGACGTGTGTACGCCTGCAGGAAAACCGGGAGCGAATCCTCAACTGCCTCCATCCGCCACGGCCCGCCGAACAACGTATGCATCTGCAGATACGCGCGCGAATACCACATCAGGACGCGTCCGCCGTCCGGCCCTTCCCAGTAGAACGGAGACTTCTCGTTCCACCGCCCGAGTAGCATGATCGGCGCCCGCCAGCTATTGCTCGCACCCAGGAAGTACTTGATCCCCGCATCATGCAGAACTGACGCAAACGCCCACGTATACGAAGGCACGTCCACCGTCTGCGCCGCTTCCGGTTGTGGCAGATCGTGCTTCAACGCAAGCTGATGGCTGTCATAGAACGTACGAATCAGCCCTTCGAGCGACGCATTGCCAGTGTGCTGATTCGCAAATTCCGGCGGAATCACGACGTCGCCTTTGCGCACCGACTCAAAGAATCGCTGCTGCGCCTCCGGCGATCGCCCGGCGATGTATTGTTTCGCTACCCACGACCCATCGAGCGTCCAGCGAAAATCCGGTACTTTCTGGATCACATTCATCGCGTCATCCACCGACTGCGACTGCAACTCCGCCACTTTCGCGACGTAGTCGGTAAATCCGATATCGAGATGCTCGTGCGGAACGATGAACACCGTCCACTTCTTCGCCGGAGTTACCTCCGCACGCACAGTTCGGCTCAAACCCGAACCGCTCACGTGCACCGTTGCGGTGGTCTTCCCTATCCACTCCGGAATCAGGAACGCAAGCTTCCTTTCACCGAATTCTTCGTTGGCGCGCACTTCCTGTCGTATCTTGGTTTTCCCGATCGCCAGGGTTACCGTGCTGTCCGCGGGAAGCGCCCCGAAATCGGCGAACACATTCACTAACTCCTTCAACCCGTCCTTCTGCTGATAGAAGATCGTCGGCTCGATCAGTGCCGAAAAGTGACCGCGATCGTATTTCCCGGAAGGCGCATTCGTGAGTTCCAGCGCGTCATAAACAATCCCCGTATGTCCCGGCGCTATTGCTCCCAGGGAGTTTTGTTTCGTTGGCGGATCATCCATTGCTGTAAGGACAAGCTCGTTCTCGCCCTGCTTCAGCCAGTTCGCGGGAATCGAAATCGCCTTCGTATCTGCTGACGTTTGTGGAACGAACGTCCCTTCCCAGTCTCCGGCGGCGAAATCCAGTTTCGGATGGAAGTAAAAGAACCCTGCATGCCCATTTACACTCAGCTTCAGGTATGAGAGTCTCGGCGTCTCGTACAGCATCGCGATCTTCAGGAGATACACTCCGCGCGGCTCGGCCTTCAGGTTGAACCGAATCGTGAACGGATGAAGCCTTCCCCCCGTCATCCCGTTCGCCGGGCCTGGCTGGAAGCGCAGCCAGTCCTGGTCGGTGCTCTTGCCGACGATGTAGACAGGATCGTTCTTCGGGTTGGCGTAATCGATGCCCTGGCTGCGAAACTCGCCGGAAGAGTCGTTGAACTCGCCGACGCGCCACACCAGTTGCGAGCCTGATTCTTGCGCGCCTGCGCGCAATGAGAACGACGAGAGAACAACCGCGACTGCCAACAAAGCCCAGCTCTTTGGAGTCTTCATATATCGCTTCAACTTCTCGGAAATCAGAAGTTCGTACGAACGGAAGCCTTGACGGTCGCGCACTTTCCTTCTGACGACCCATGCGGGCGAATCGTGTACTCGCCCACCACTGCGGGAATGATAAACGTCTCCGCGTAATGGACAACCAGCGGCGGGAATGCGCCGGTCGGGCTCTCAACGACGGCTTCCCTTCCTTCACACAGGTTCAGCACGTTGACGCCTCCATTCGTGGAGTGCAGAACCGGCTTGGTAAACCAATGCCGTCGCGTCTCAATGAACTCGCGTTCGTGCAGACCCGTGCGTTCTTCGCACCAGCCGTCGCCTTGCTCCACTGGCTCAACCTGGTTAACGAGGTTCGTTCGAACCCACTCGGTAGTGCGATCCCACTGGAGATTTTGCAGCGCGTGCTCGAGATGAATCGGTCGCGGCAGTCCGTCAAGCCCCATGCGTCCCCAATCCCACATTTTGAACGTGAAGATGTACGGAGTCGCACTAATCTCCAGCACCATGCTGTTCTTGCCTGAGCAGTGCGGTGTTCCGGCGGGAATAAGAAAATGGTCGTGCTTCTTCGCTGGCCACTTGTTCACGTACTTCTCGGCGTCGAAGTCTATCCCGCCCCACTGCGCGTCGCGCAAATCTGCCGTCATCTGCTTCCGATCGATCCCTTCCTTCAACCCGAGATAAACGGTCGCATCTTCTTTGGCGTCGAGCAGGTAATAGCTTTCGTCCTGCGTGTAGTGAATTCCAAAGTTGTCCTGGATGTATTCCGTCAACGGATGCACCTGGAACGACAGGTTGCCGCCGTCCATTGTGTCGAGAAAATCGAACCGGATCGGGAATTCAGTGCCGAAGCGCGCGTGCACCGCATCGCCAAGCAACTCGCGCGGATGACGGAATACGACATCAATCGACGGGATTTCAACTGCAACGTCGCCGAAACCCAGCATGAGGCTGTTCTCTTCCGGAACGCAATCGAAGCACCAGGCGTAATTTTCGGCCTCGCGCGGAAGATCGCAGACCTCTTTCATCCACTGCCCACCCCATGGACCGGGGTCGAAGAACGGCACCACTCGAAAAGGCTGGTGCGCCGCTATCTTCAGGCCGTGCAACACCTCGGCGCCCGAAATCATCTTCGGCGTCGTGCGATCGTCCGTATCCAACAGAAAATCGATTTGCGGCAGAAGCGACTTCTTTAGCCGGTCGGCGACGCGCCAGTCAACGAAATATCCGCGCTTATACTTCAGCGACGCACGCTCGTCGGAGTTGTTGAGGCCGAGATTTGAAATCTCCCCCGCGCGCTGGCGCAACTGGATCTCCCACCGCGCCATATCGCAATAAACCAGCATGTCCCAATTCTCGGCGATGAAACCTGCGCCGGTACCGATGACCAGCACCAGTCCGGCTGCCTGGTCCAGTTTCGACCGCGCACTGGCAACTTCACCTTCGTCGAAAAAATCGGAGATTACAAAATGGTTCAGGAACCCGAAGACAGGGTCGTCCCCGAGATCGTGCTCGGTTACCACGCGGATCGCATCTTCCTGCAGATAGCATTGCCTGGCGCGAATCACTTGTAAGGGGCTCAGCGCCCGCGCCAGTTCCCGCTCAATCTCCTCTTCGAAACAGCCGGGATAACACTCGGCACAAACGATGAACCGCCCGGGCCGAACTCTCGACTTGAGCCGCTGCGCAATTGCCGCCCAACCAACTTCACAGCCCTCTCTCGAATTGGAAACCCGCACTACGGGATGCTTATCGTAATTCGACTTGGACATTTCCCCTCGGAACTCCGCGTTCGCACGTGCGAAGAAACATCACTTTCGTCCAGCGAACCATCTTCGTGAAGGAATTGGCCGGCGACGGCATCTTCACCGCCGCCGGCTTCCGATCCACTTAGAAGATGACCTTCAGCGACAACTGCGTCTGACGCGCCGTTCCGTTTCCGATCATGCCCTGCGAGGCGCCCGCTACGGTCGATGAGACTACGCCGAACTTGTCGTTGGGAACGCAGTTGCCCGGGGCAAAGCTCTTGCAGATGCCACCGTCAGGACTGCTGAAATTCGGATGGTTCAGAATGTTGAACAGGTCGACCCGGAACTGGAGCTTCGCTTTCTCCCTGATCGGGAAGTTCTTCATGCCCGACCAGTCCCACTGGAAAAATGCAGGGCCGCGAAGGTAATTGCGAGGAACGTTTCCAAGGTTCTCACCAGGCGTTCCGTCGTACCCGGGTGGTGGGGTGAATGCAGCGGTGCTGTACATCCCGTTTTGCCAAGTGCCGCCAGGCGCGATGGGATTCTGACCCGGGACGAGATTCGGACGCTCCGCATTGCCAAAGAAGCCGCCGACCAGGGTGACGTTCACCGGAAGCCCCGAGCGAGTCTGGATGACGTTGGATGTCTGCCATCCGCCCAGTACTCCGCGCATCAACATGTTGCGGTCCTTCAGTTCCGGCAAGTTGTAGACCATGCTGGCGGTCAGGTTATGACGTACATCGATGTCACCGCTGCCCCAATCCGAATTGGGATCGAATGGATTGGAGAAACTGCCGCCGGGAGCGAACACGTTCACCAGGTCGTCGAATTCGTGAGACCAGGTGTAGTTCGCTTCTAGCTGTAGATTTCCGAGGTTGTGCCGCAATTGCACCTGCAAGGCGTTGTACCTGGAAGACAGAATGTCATCGAGAAAGGCCTCATTCGCGAACTCCGAATGCGGGCGCGCCTGTGTAAACGGGTTTGCCGGATTCAGGTTGATCTGAGCGAACGAGACACCAGCCTGCATATGCTGCGTCTTGTTGCCGGTGTAATTGATCGTCAGGACCGTATCCTTCGCGACCTCTTGCTGGATTCCGAACATCCAGTTGGTTGAGTAAGGGTCTTTCGGGTTCCGCGGGAATGCATAGACGTTCTGTGTTCCGGCTACCAGCGGGGGGTTTGGCGACGGATACGCAACCGAGAAAGTCGGGTTTGGGTAGAATCCAATTGCGTGGAAGAGGTCGGCGTTATAGCTGGCGAGGTCAGGGATATTCGATGTCAAGTTGAAGCTGAGGTACATCGGCATATAGAAGAGACCGCCGTATCCGTGAATTACGGTCTTGCCGGTGCCGAATGGATCGAAGGAGAACCCCAGGCGCGGCGCGAAATCCGACTTCGGCGCGTTGTAAGGAGCCTGGGTATTTGGAAGAATCGTCTGGGTTGCAGGATCGAAGTTAGCAATCTGGTTCTTCCGTTCGCGCCAAACGGTGTTGTAGTCGTAGCGCAGACCAATATTCAGCGTCAGCTTACGCGTCACGCGCCAATCGTCCTGGACATAGAAATCCCAGTTGGAATTCCTGATTCCGACAGAACCGGGGAAGCCGATCTTCTGCAGGACGAACGGAACATTGTTTTCGAGATCGCTAAAACTACCGAAGCTGTAAGTCTGTTGCGGCCGGAGTGACTCGTTGAAGCGGTTGAGACGAATCTGCGCGCCGACCTTCAGCGAATGGGTTCCGATCACCTTGGTCACATTGTCGAACAACTCATACTGGGTGTACGGCGTGATTTGGTTGAACGAATTGGGACCGGGCAACGAACCGAGATCCGTGAAGAATCCCGAGAAGCCGACAAGCGGTGTTCCTGTGACAGCCGCATTCGGATCTGAAGTACTCGAGTTGGTATCGGAATAGAAGCGAGTCACCGAGAGGCTGAGCTGGTTCAGCAGTGTCGAGCTGAACGTGCGCGTATAGTCGATTTTCCCCAGTTGGTTGCGAAGCTTCTGGGGCGAAACCTGGCCAACGTTCGGGCCGGATGTGTAGACCGTCAAAGAATCGCTGATGTTGTAGCGGAAGAAGATTCGGTCGTTGTCCGACGCGTTGTAGTCGAGCCGGAGTGATCCAGTGTCTTCCCGCAGAGTGGTTGGTAAACTTACGGGTGCATAGACCAGTTCGGGAATGACATTGCCGTTGCCGTCCTTGACCTGACATGGGACGGGCGCCGGGTCGCCCATGCAGTTGACGGGAAGCGGCATCAACTGGCTCAGCAGGACCGGCTTCAGCAGGTTTGGCCCTCCATCAAAACCGGGCGTGCCGAAATTCGGCACGAAGTCAGCAAGATTGGAACGAGCATGCTGGCTGAGGGTTTCGTTGAAAGGCAGAATACGGTTAATCGTCTGCCGCACGCCCTCATAGTTCGCGAAGAAGAAGAATTTGTTCTTCACGATCGGGCCGCCAACGTTGCCGCCAAACTGGTTCAACCGCAGCGGTTGCTGTTTCGCGCCAGTATCGAAATAGTCTCGCGCATCCAGCGCGTTGTTGCGGAAGAACTCAAACAGCGTTCCGTGAAATTCGTTGGTGCCGGCCTTGGTGATGATATTCATCTGCGGACCGAGCGAGTGGCCGGTCTCCGCCGTGTAGCCGCTGTTGTTGAAATCAATCTCCTGGATGCTGTCGAGGCTGGAACGTGTCACGCGGGCAGCCTCTTGACCCTCTGTCGCGAGGAACCCGTTAATGTCACCACGCGTTGCACTCTGGCCGTCCACGGTGACATTCAGCCCGGTGAAGATGTTCTCAATACCGTTGACACTTCCCTGGAAGAAGCCTGTCGAGTTAATCGACCCAGGTGCAATGTTGAGGAAGCTGCTTACGTCTCTGCCGTTGATCGGCAGGTTGGAAACCTGCTCGGCATTGAGCGTCGTGCCCGAGGTACTCGACGCCGTGTCGACCGTTGTTGCCGTTCCCGTGACCACCACGTTTGTGGTCGCGGCCGCTACCGCCATCGTCAACTTCACGTGCACGGTGGCACCCACGTTCAAAACGATCTGCTGGCTTTTCGACTCCGTGAACCCGCTCGACGTCGCCGAGATAACGTAATTGCCGAACGGGAGTGCGGATGCCACGAAATTACCGTCGCTGTCGGTGTGCAGAGTTTTCGTCAGGCCAGTTCCGATATTCGTAACCGTAACTGCGGCGTTTGTCACCACCGCGCCTGACGGATCATGGACTGTTCCAGCAATTGTGCCGGTATCGAACTGCGCGAAAACTGGCAATGTGAACAAGAAGCAGAACAAGCTCAGAACGGCGGCGAGGCGCAATATTCGTATTGAGCCTCGAAGCTGCGCATTTTGTTTCGTGTGCATCATTTCTCGTCTCATTTCCCTTCCAGGGCATAGAACGGATCGCACCTGGAACCCCGGCTGCATGCTAGTGCTCCGCATGTGCGAAGTCAATCTTTTTTTGTTGCTTTTATAGCCTAAACGATCTTAATTTCTTTCTTTATGCCCCTCCGCGGGGGAGTTCATTGGAACTGATGAGGCCGCTCTGCGCCACCGAAGGACGAACCTCATTTTCGGCTGTCTTTGTGGCTGGTTCGGAATGAATCAAATATGGCTGCTTGAGAGCACAAGTGTATTCTGGCCGTGCTTCACACGTCTGGAACAGAACGCTGCTTTTGTCGGCAGATCTCGTACTACTATTCGGAGCATTTAATGAAGGCACTCGCCATAGACTTTGGAGGAACACACGCAACTTGCGGTCTCGTAGATGACCGTCAGATTCTCGCCCACGAAACCATCGACACCGATCGCGCAAAGAGTCTGATTGCTGTTCTGCCCAGAATTGCAGATACTTTCCGCTCTCTCCTGAAATCTGCTTCCCTCGATTTCAAAGACTGTGCGGGGATTGGCGTCGGAATGGCGGCTCTGATCGACGGCCGAATCGGCCAGGTATTGTCGACGAACGAAAAATATCCTGACGCGCTCGGCTTTGACCTGAACGGCTGGAGCCACGACACCTTCGACATTCCTCTGCGTCTCGAGAATGACGCGCGCATGGCCCTGCTCGGGGAGGTTTATGCCGGCGCCGCTCGCGGTTACGAAGATGCAGTGATGATGACACTCGGAACCGGAATCGGCGGGGTCGCCATGATTGAAGGTAAACTGCTGCGCGGAAAGCACGGGCAGGCTGGCTGCCTCGGCGGTCACATTCCGGCGGTCTTCAACGGCCGCGCGTGCAACTGCGGCGCAATTGGATGTGCGGAAGCCGAAGCCGCAGGATGGTCGTTACCGTTTGTCGTCAAGGATTGGCCGGGAATTTCGGGAAGCGCACTGGCGCAACATCCCGTGGTCGGATTCAAAGAGCTTTTCGAAGAAGCAAACCTGGGCGACAAAATTGCCACTGCAATTCGTGACCGTTGCCTGAATATCTGGGCCGCCGACGCTGTAGGATTAGTTCATTCGTTTGATCCCGAGATCATCGTCATTGGCGGCGGAGTGATGAAGAGTGCCGACATCATCATCCCGTATGTCGAAACGTACGTGCAGAAGCATGCATGGACGCCGTGGGGCAAAGTGAAAGTACGCGCGGCCGAACTGGGAAACAATGCGGCCCTGCTTGGCGCCATACCTTTGCTGAGCGAGAGCTAGTCCCAAGCGGAAAGTCGAGAGTCCAGGCTCGATCTCGCGGGCTTTCGACTTTAGCTCCTTTGGTCCGACTGATTTATCGCGGAATGTAGTCCAGCGGACGGTCTGTCACCGTCCCGACCAGGAAACAACCTATAACAACCAGCACTAGCACGATCAAAACAGGAAACATACCCTCCCCCAATTGTTGGCAACAATAGAAAGAATCCTTGCGGCCAACAAGGTGTCGAAGGTGTCTGGCACCATCTGGGTTACCTTGAAGCACCCATTGACGGGGGTAACATCCGAAACTGGGACGCTGGTTCCGCCAGATGTGCCGCTCCTCTCCTGAGTGTCTCGCGAAGGTTCCCGGACAAACGACGGTTCCTGGCGCGAATAGCACCTCTGGAGCCCCGACCGCATCCCACTTCTTATGACAATTCCGAAGCGCGAAAGCGAGTTTGAGAGTGGTCCGCCAAGGCGTCCAGCCACGCCGGGGGAACCGGAGGAGCGGACCGACACCGGTGCCGTACGTGCAGGTGACAAGGCATGGAAGAGCCGCTTTCCCGGATGGGAAACTTACGATGGTTGTCCGCGGGAGGCTCGCGTCGAGCACGGTGAGGACCCCACGCACGACTTCCGGTACGACACCAACCTCAACCCAAGTTCAGTGGTTCCCCGGCACCTTGGCCCAGTTGTTTACGTACTCGGCGCGGTACTCGGATTCTTGCTGCTGGTGTTCGTTGGCCTTCTGATGTTTTACCATTTCATGGCGCCAGGCCCACGCTCGCCGGAGGGAACAAAAAGGCTGATCCCCTCTGTCTCGACCAATGTCGCGGCAGTGCGCATAGCCGGCAAAGTTATGTTCTGAGGCAACGAGCAAGCGATCCACTCAGGAGATTTTCCTTTTGCAAGCCACGAGGTGAGTTAGTTTACGTCAGAACGTAAACATTCCTCGCAGGTCATCCAACCGCTCGTTCCGCGAGTTCAATGACGGCAGATTCCAATTCCATTGAATGAACTTCAGAATGGAAGTGTGATCCGCGACGTTGTGGTACACGATTCCCTTCTTCGCATACCGTGAGACCAGGATCATCGGCACTCGGATCCCGAGCCCTTGCGAGTCGATCTGCGGCGGCGCGACGTGGTCGTACCAACCACCACCCTCATCCCAGATCGCGATGATCGCCGTACTGTTCCATTCACTGGAACCCTGCACCTGTTTTACGAATTGATCGAACCAGGTCGCAGCTGCCGTAATCGAACTCGACCCCGGGTGTCCACTGTGAGCCGGCGCCATCTGGATGAAAGAAACCGAGGGAATCTCGCCACTCTGCAATTGCGCGTAGAAGACGGACAGGTCCTGGATGTGCGATCCATTTTGCGTGCTCGTGAAATATTGAAACGGATTTTCCTGCGGAACGTAATTGCCGCACTGGCCGTACGCTTCCTGGAACCAAGTCCAGCCAACTTTATGCTGGCTCATCTCGTCGCCCACGTTCGGCGAAGTGTTGGGCGTTGCCGCGGCGTCCGGTTGCGTACAAGGCCCATAAACCGGGTACGTGCTGTAGTAAATATCGTTGTCGGTTGCCGAAACCATGTAAAACATCTGCGCCGGAGCGCTAGTCAGCGCTGACGAGAAGTAATGGTCCGCCAGCGCGTACTGGCTGGCGTAGTTGTAAAAAACATCGACGCCGGAAACGGTCTGATCGTAGTACTGCATCGCCTGCTCGCCTTCAGCAGCAGCAAAGCCGTCCATGGCCCCATTGTTGTATGACGCGACATACGCTTCATGACCGTGCGGCATGTCCGTGGAATTGGGGTCCGTACGCAGCGTGGGCGTCACCACATTCCCATTCGCATCAGTCTCCGACCAGCCCGGCGACCCCGAATTGGCGACTTCGATCATTTGACCGCTCGGTGGCGTGTAATGGCCGAACAGGTGATCGAACGAGCTGTTCTGGAATACGACTACTATCACGTGCTTGATAGGCGAATTAGTGGCGACATTGGGGTCACCTCCGCCAAACGCATTCCCTGAGCCGCCGCTCTGAACGTCCAGGGGACCGCGGCAAGAGGAGCACAGGAGAGTAAAGACCGCGAAAGCAGCACTGAGAAGGCCTGACCGTAGATTTCTATTCATTATCTTCAAGGAAAATCCCGCAGTTCTAATTCGGGCAAAGGGCAACGCCGCATCATCACAGGACCACCTACGAGAGATGCGGGTAAGAAGCTGCGGTTTGCTAGGCGATCGAAATTTTCGAACAACGACTCAGGAATGCGAAAGGTACTACTCAAACCGAGAACCGGGATTCTCACTTTGCGCCAATTGGCACAGCCCACGCAATTTGTAAGCCAGTACAATTACCCTGTAGTCTGAAGTGGCATCCAACCAGCTTAGCAGCGCTATTACTTCGAAATTGTTGATGAACGAGGCGAACTGATGAAGAAACTTGCCCTGACTGCCGTTTTGCTCATGATGAGCGTCGCTCTAGTCGGACAGAACTTACCCCTGCAACCTGCTCCGCCCATGGATGTCCATCTCGGGAACATGCTCACTCAACTGGAGCGTGCCGCCCTCGATGCCAACGGTGCCCTGGGCCGCTTGCGCATCGACAAATGGAAGACCAATTCCGACCAGAAGCAGCAGGCACAGGCGAACAGGGACTCGCTGCAGAAAAATCTTGCGTATGCAATTCCCGAACTGACAAGCAAGATCCGTCAGAATCCGCAGGATTTAAATGCCAATTTCAAGCTATATCGGAACTTGAACGCGCTCTATGACGTGCTCTCCAACGTCGCGGAATCAGCTGGTGCTTTCGGTCCCAAGGATCAATACGAGATGTTGACCCAACCATTGTCTGCGATCGATCAGGTGAGACATGACTTGGGCGACCGTCTCGACCAGTTGACCGCGCAAAATCAATCCGAATTGGTCCAACTCCGCAGTCAGGTACAGGCAATTCGACATGCAGAGGTTTCCGCCCCCCCCAAGAAGATCATCATCGACGACAACGCTCCCCCAAAGACCAGAAAAACAAAACCCAGAAAAGTGGTACCGAAGCCGCCCGCCAAGCCTCAGCATTGAGCCGTGTTGGCACCTTAGTAACAGTGATTTTCCGGTCATCGAGGCCCAAATCAGGGAACTTAGCCAGTGCCTGTGGAGTCTATAGCAGTGGATGTCCGCAGGGGCATATAGATCAGCAAGTTAGCGACCTGTTGTTTCGCCGGCATCCAGAGGCTTATTGGCGAGAATAGAAGCGTTACAACTGGAAGTTGTTTGCTCAGGTGGATCGGTTCTAAGATGGGGGTAGCACGGTGAAAGCCGTAGCTGGAGCAACCTCAGTGAGTGAACTCGCCGGCGCCATCGGTGTACACACCGAAGAGGCCTCGATCATCGCCGAACTGCAAGCGGGATCGGAGGAGGCCTACGCCTGGTTAATCGCTCAATATCATCAGCCGATTTACAGCTTGGTCTACCGAATTCTCGACGACCCGGCTGACGCGCCTGACACGACCCAGGAAGTTTTCCTCAAGGTATTCCGGGGAATAAATCGCTTCCATGGTGAATCAAGCCTGAAGACCTGGATTTACCGTATCGCCGTTCATGAGGCTTCAAATCGCCGCCGCTGGTGGTTCCGGCACAAGGTTCGTGAGACCTCGATCGAACCTGCGGCAGAGCGCCAGGCTGACGAACAGGGTGCGCTGGCAATCCGTGATACCTTGACCGACGGCTCCGAATCGCCATTGGATACCGTGCTTCACGAAGAAGTGCGTAGCCGCGTGGAAGCGGAACTGAAGCAGTTGCCCGAGCCGTACCGCACGACCGTCGTCCTGCGCGATATCGAGGAGATGTCGTACGAGCAGATCGCCGAAGTGCTGAATGTTTCGCTCGGTACCGTCAAGTCGCGGCTGGTTCGTGGTCGCGATGCTCTGCGCCGGCGGTTAGAACGCTACGCCCGCGAGATCGGGCCTGAGTTGGGATTGAAGGTTGGTGTAAAGAAAGTCGAGGCCGAACCCGGGAACCGCGCCACCTCGGTTGCCAAGGTGATCGGGAGGTCACAGTAAAGCTATGACGTGTTCCGAAGCAAAGCCCCAGTTTTCGTCATACATGGACCACTCCATCAGCGGCAAGCGGATGCATGAAATCTCCGAGCATCTGAATAGCTGCAGGGCCTGCCGTTCGGAGTTCACTCTGCTGTGCAATACGCAGAAATTGGTTTCAGGCCTCGGACGCAGGCAACCGCCGCGTGATCTTGCGTTGAAACTTCGCGTGATGATCTCGCAAGAACTCGCGCAAAGCCGGAAGAAGCCCTTCGAAGGTCTGCGCTTGCGGTTCGAAAATACCTTCAACGCTTTCATGGTGCCGGCCACTGCTGGAATGATCAGCGCCATCATCATCTTCGGTCTGCTGATCGGAGTGCTTTATCCTGCCCAGATCAGCCGGGCGAACAACGATGTTCCGACCCTGCTCTATACCCCGCCGGAACTGACGTTCTCGCCGTTCGGCCTGGAGATGAACGGAATCAATGCCGACTCGTTGGTCGTCGAAGCCTACGTTGACGCCAACGGCAGAGTTCAGGATTACCGGATATTGTCAGCTCCAGAGGACGCGAAAGATCTCGTTCCCGAGCTGAACAAAATGTTGATTTTTACTACCTTCCGCCCGGCAACAGCATTCGGCAAGCCCACAAACGGGCGCGCTGTCCTGTCGTTCGCGAAGGTGAACGTTAGAGGGTGAACTGTAGCCGCTTGTTCCGCATGCTGAATATGCGGGACTAACCTCGTCCTTGCCTTGCAGTCCCGACCTGCTTTGACTGGGAATCGGCACCTGGGAACTGGGAACTGGTTTACGTTCTGCCCGCAATTCCGTAGACTGTGAAGGGTAAGTCCCGACCTTTTCCATGAAACTGCTGAAGGCCCTTTCGGGGATTCTCTCCCGCTCCCTCTTTGCCGCAACGATTCTTTGCTGCTCGACCCTCGTCTTCGCGCAAGAAACTCCGCGCCTTACTCTCGACACCGACTCGAGCATTTTCACCGTGCTTGCGGGAATGAATGCCTGCGGCTTCGACGAAGATCTGTCGACTTCCCTGCCGCTGAGAAACCAGATTCGCAACGACATAAGAGCCAACATCGAAAAGTCGGTCGCCGCCCAGGACGCTCTCTCGCAGTTGTGCCAGTTCTACAATGACCACCGCCAACCGACAGCCGCGCGCAATCTCGCTCAGTACGTTTCGCTTGCGCTCAATCTCGATGATCCGCCGGCGCTCAGCCCGAAGCTCAAAGAAGCTGACATGCCGCCTGATGCGGTTTATGTACTGGGTGCCATCCCATTGCTGCAGAATTTCTATATCACCGCGGAACTCGGTAACATCTGGAAACGGCACGAACCTGACTACAACGCACTCATCGAGCAGTACCACAGGCAAGTCGCGGGCATGCTGTTTTCCACCGACATCTATCTCAAGCGCCAGTTAAGTTCTTATGTCGGACGCAGCTTTGTCGTCTATTTGGAGCCGATGGGCGCGCCCGGACAGGTAAACGCACGGAATTACGGCGACGACTACTTCATGGTCGTCACGCCCGGCACCAACGGAATCAAGATTGACCAGATTCGCCACACCTATCTGCATTACATTCTCGACCCGCTCATTCTCAAGCGCGCTAACCAGGTGAAGCGGATTTCGCCCATCCTCGAAACCGTCGCAAACTCGCCCCTCGACGACAGCTATAAGAAGGATGCATCTCTGTTGATCACCGAGAGCATCATTCGTGCAGTCGAAGCGCGGCTCATCGGCGGCCCCAAAGGGCCGGAGGAACCGCGACAGGCGGCAGTGCAGAAAGCAATGAGCGAGGGCTTTGTGCTCACGCGGTACTTCTATGACTGCCTCGTGAAGTTCGAAAAAGATCCGGCCGGCCTTAACGATTCTTATGGAATCTGGCTGATGCAGATGGACGTGTCATCGGAAGTCAAGCGCGCCCGCGGGATTGCATGGGCCAGGACTTCGACCGAAGAAGTCGTGCATGCCGGGCCTCGGCGTATCCCACTCGTCGACCAGGCCGAGCGTCTCTTGGCCTCGGGGGATGTGACCGGCGCTGAGAAACTGGCGCATGAGTCGCTCGACGCGCATCAAGACACCGATCGAGCACTTTTCCTTCTGGCGCGCGCCTCGCTGACAACGAAAAAAGCCGAGGATGCAAAATCGTATTTCACGCAAACGATCGAAGCGACTTCGAACCCGCGGTTGAAAGCTTGGTCGCACATTTATCTCGGACGGATTTTGGATCTCAGCAATGAGCGTGCTGAAGCATTGAAGCACTACAAGGCCGCCCTCGACTCCGGCGACAATAGTCCAGATATCAAGCACGCCGCTGAAAACGGATTGAAAGAGCAGTTCAGGCCGCCACAAGCTCAGAACTAATTTCATTAAGAACGGATGCGAATCAACGCCTCCGTGGAGACATAACATGACTCAAGTTCGCAATCTCGTCACCCTCCCCGCTGTATTGTTGCTTGCCGCCGGTATGGCGCTGGCACAGAGCAACACGCAGTCCAACCAGAACTCCCAACCGGCAGCTCAGGGCCAGCAGCAGCAACAGCCGGCAGCAGGACAGGCCGCCGCTGTACCTCCCGGAAAGCGTCAGCCGCAAGCCAAGACCAAAGAGGAATTCAACGCTTACGCGGCGATCGTGCAGATGACCGATCCCGCCGCGCTGGAAAAAGCCGCCGATGACTTTGTTGCCAAGTACCCGGACAGCGAGTTGAAAGCTGCGGTCTATCAGCGAGCCATGGCGACTTATCAGCAGGCCGGGAACGAAGACAAGATTCTTGAAATGGGGCGCAAATCGCTGAGCTACAACCCGGATGATCCGACCGTCCTGGTCAGCATCGGCGAACTCATCGCAAGCCGTACTCGCGAGACCGACCTGGACAAGGATCAGCGCCTCGCTGAGGCGACGAAAGACGCAAAGCATGCGCTCGAAACCGTCACCGACTTCCCCGCTCCACCGACCATGCCCGCTGATCAGGTAACCAAAATCAAGAATGAAATCCGAGGCAGCGCGTACTCCATCATGGGTATGGCTGACTACACTAACAAGAACTACGCCAGTTCGGCCGACAACTTCAAGCAATCCATCGAAGTAACCAAGGGCGATCCCGACCCAACCGTCTATCTCCGCTACACTCTGGCTCTGGACAAAGCTGCGCGATATCCCGAAGCCTTAGAAGCCGCGAACCAGACTCTGGCAATACCCGGTGCGGCTCCCCAAGTAACACAGTTGGCGACCCAGGAAAAGATCCGCCTCCAGAAACTGGTCAATGCACCTAAGCCTGCTGCTGCTCCGACACCGAGTTCTCCGCAGCCCGAACCCGTACAACCGCAGTAAGGCGAGTTAACTTCCTCGCGGCCGGTCCAAAGCCGGCCGCGAGCACCCGCAACGTGATGACAGCACCCGCCCTCAATGCGCTCGAGACGAAGCTCGGCCATAGCTTCAAGAATCGCGCACTGCTCGAACAGGCTCTGACGCACAGTTCTCATGCTCGGGAAAATCAGGGCATGGGCCCTGACAATGAGCAGATGGAGTTCGTAGGCGACGCCGTTCTGGGTCTGGTGACCAGCTTGGAACTCTTCCGTCGCTTCCCCGAGCATCAGGAGGGGCATCTCTCGAAGCTCAAAGCGCACCTGGTGAGCACCGAGCATCTCGTACGCGCGGCCAAGCGTCTCGGTATCGGGCAATACCTTCGTTTAGGCCGTGGCGAAGAAAAGAGCGGCGGACGCGCCAAGGCCACCCTACTCGCCGACTCGCTCGAAGCCATTCTCGCCGCGCTCTATCTGGATGCCGGTCTTCCTGTCGCGGAGAAATTCATCCTCAACCGCATCCTCGCGCCGGAATTTCGGCGCTTGGAAAGGCATCCGGACGAAGCTCCGAGCGTCGCCGATTACAAATCCCGCTTGCAGGAATTCGTCCACGCCACCGGTCGTCCTCAGCCCGTCTATGCACTCTTGAAGGAACATGGTCCGGCTCACCGGCGTACATTTACTGTGGAGGCTCGCGTGCAATCACGAACCGGTGACGTCGAATTCTCCGCCAGCGGACGAGGATCTACCAAGAAGCGCGCCGAGCAGAACGCAGCTCATCGCGTCCTGACGCATTTTGAGGCGCAGCGGCAGGCAGAAACACAGGCCACGCCAGCGTGAACGAAACCGGCAATCAATTCGCCCCGGAAACGCAACCGACGGCATCCCCATCTGCCGACGTCGAAGCACCGACCCTACCCGAAACCGCCGCACCGGTTTCGGTCACCGAGCCCCCGCCCATTCCTGCCTCCGACCGAAACCACGAACCTGATACCGGGTGGGTCGGCACGGTTCAGTCCCTTCTCGTGACGGTCATCATCGCGGTGTTCGTGATTACCTTCATCGTGCAGGCATTCCAGATTCCCTCGGAATCGATGGAGAACACGCTGCTCATCGGCGATTACCTGCTGGTCGACAAGGCTCATTACGGTCCTGCCGGCATCTGGGACTGGCTGATTCCTTACCAGAAGATCAAGCGCGGCGACATTATCGTCTTCCGTTATCCCGTGAACCCTTCGCAGCACTTCGTCAAGCGAGTGATTGGAGTCCCTGGCGACCACATCCGCCTCATTGACAAGCAGGTATTCGTCAATGGCAAGCCGCTAAACGAACCCTACGCCATTCACAGCCAGAGCGTTGTCATTCCATTCCGCGACGATTTTCCCAACGGCGACCTTGGGCCAGAGCACCTTGGTGGCGCCTGGGCCCGCGAGTTGCTGCGCCTCACCGAGGATCATCAACTTATCGTTCCGCGGAACTGCTATTTCGCCATGGGAGACAATCGTGACGAGAGCTACGATAGCCGCTACTGGGGCTTCGTTCCTCGCGAAAACATCGTCGGCCGCCCGCTTCTCATTTACTGGTCGGTCCGCCAGCGCAATCCCGCCGATGTGTATACGGATGAGGGCACTGCAGATGATAAACTGGCAGGTCTGATATCCCGTATCGAGCGCGGTTGGCATTCTATGCGCTGGCACAGAATGTTCACTCTCGTTCGCTAACTTGTCGCTTAGGGGGCACTCGTTCGAGGCTTTGGCCTCTGAGGTCCTCCGCCGTTAAACTTTAGACCCTCTGGAGAATACGACCGCACGTGGCAAAAGACATCCTCGAGCCGAAGAAGAAGTCCAAGGTCAAACAGAAAGCAGTCGAACCGGAAAAGCCGCCCAAGCCGAAAGAAACCACGGCGGAGTTTATCCAGTCCATAGCTGCCCTGCTTGCTGTCGGCTTGTTCATCATCACCTTCTGCCTTCAGGCGTTCGAGATTCCTTCCAGTTCCATGGAGAACACGCTCCTTATCGGCGATCACGTCTTCGTTGACCGTGTCAACCTCGCTCCGCCGACACACTGGATCGACCACCTGATCCCCTATCGCAATCCCAAGCGCGGCGACATCGTCGTCTTCCTCTCGCCGTCAACTCCGGGCCTCTATGTCGTCAAACGCGTGATCGGCGTTCCCGGAGACCACATTCACCTTCAGAACAAAACCGTTTACCTGAACGGCCAACCCCTCGATGAGAAGTACGTTCGGCACATCGACCCGAACATCATCCCCTACCGCGATGACTTTCCCGCGGTCTCACCAGAGCCGGGGATGGATGTTACGCCGGAGTGGCAGCTCACGATGCCCTCGCACTTAGAGGGCGGCGATCTCGTCGTTCCGCCCGGTGAGTACTTTGGAATGGGTGACAATCGCGACGTAAGTCTCGATAGCCGTTACTGGGGATTCATTCCACGGGCGAATATAATCGGACGCCCCATGTTCATCTACTGGTCGTTTGAAGAGCCTGCCGGGCAATACGAACGAACCTCTCTCGGTGACCGAGTCTCATACATGTTCCACGTGATCTTCCATTTCTTTGACCAGACACGCTGGTCGCGGATGTTCCGAGTGGTGCATTAATGGCCAAGGTAGTTCGGCGGCACATCCCGGGATTGATCATCCTGGTGATTTTCCTCGCCTTGGTGCTCCCCCCGTTCGTCAACCTGGGACGCTATCGCGCCTACATTGCCGATGCCATGAGCCGCGCCCTCGAGCGTCCCGTCACGTTCGGCTCGATTAGCCTTCGCCTTCTCCCGCAGCCAGGCTTTGATCTCGAAAACTTCACTATCGGCGACGATCCCGCCTACAGCGCCGAGCCGATCCTTCGCGCCGACCAGGTTACCGCCTACCTCCGAATCAGTTCCCTCTGGCGGGGACGCCTGGAGTTGGCACGCCTCAGCCTCAGCTATCCCAGTCTTAACCTCGTTCGGCTGAACGACGGCAACTGGAACGTCGAGTCGCTTCTCTATCACGCGTCGAAAACCGCTGCCGCCCCGACGACCGCCATCCGACCCCAGTCGCGTCCGCGTTTTCCGTATATAGAAGCCAGCGATGGCCGGATTAATTTCAAGTACGGCCTTGAAAAGCAGGTCTTCGCCTTTACCGAAGCGAAATTTTCCGTCTGGAGTCCCGGCGAGAACGAACTGCGCCTGCGCCTGGAAGCAAAGCCCGTACGCACTGACATTCCCGTAGCCGATACCGGCCTCGTTCGCGCCGAGGGCACTCTTCGCCGCGCCGACCGGTTGCGGGACACCCAAGTCGACATGAGCGTCGGGGTCGAGCGCAGCCAGCTTGGCCAGCTAACCCGGCTCATCTTCGGCCGGGACCGCGGCTGGCGCGGAGCACTCGACCTCTCCGGCCACCTGACCGGAACCCCTGCCGATCTCAATTTTGTCACCGACACTTCGCTTCAGGATTTCCGCCGGTACGACATCATGCAAGGCGAAGCGCTCAACCTTCATTCGCGCTGCACAGGGCAGCTCAGCAGCATCCGCCAATCCGTCGACAATGTCCAATGCGTGATTCCAACCGGCGACGGTAACGTCACTCTGCAAGGCTCAATGCAGGGGTGGAAAGCCGATTCTTATGCCGTCGCACTCGATGCCGACAAAGTCCCCATGAACTGGGTGACGTCCGTAGCTCGTCATGCTAAGCGCGACCTTCCCAACGACCTCACTGCTGACGGTCTCGTATCCGGGAAGTTCGAACTCAGCAGGGATGCCAACTCCCCACAGCCTGTACTCACCGGCGCAGGCGAGACCACAGGTTTCGTTCTAAAATCATCGCTCCTCAACTCCGATCTCACGCTCGGCAAGATTCAACTGGCAACCGCCGAACCACCAAAGAAGAAATCGAAAACTCCCTTCGAGCCCCGCCTCGAAGTCGAACCGTTTGCCGTCGCCCTTGGGCTCGCAACACCGGCGATTGCCTCTGGATGGTTTTCCCGCGAGGGATATGACTTCACCGTGACCGGTGAGGGAGAGGTCGCTCGTATCTTGAATCTTGCCCGAACCGCCGGCGTCGGCGTGCCTCGAATCCAGTTGAAGGGCACAGCAACTCTGAACGCACATTTGGCCGGAGAGTGGAGGGGCTTCGTACAATCCAGCGCAACCGGCAATATGGCGGTGAAGAACCTCACCGCCGAGGTTCCCGGCATCGCCGCCCCAGTTAAGATCGCCTCCGCCGACGTCCTGCTTCAGCAGAACACGGTCACCCTGCGGAAAATGAATGCTGAGCTTGGCACGCTGAAGGCCACCGGAACCGCTACCTTTCCGCGGCACTGTGAAGACGACCAGCCCTGCGTCTCCCAGGTAGACCTGCAGGCCGACGACATCACCTTGGACGAAGTCAATCGCTTACTGAATCCTCGCCTGAAAAAGCGTCCGTGGTATCGACTGTTCGGTACCAGCGGCGAGCACTCGGTTCTTGCATCGTGGGATGCCGACGGCACGCTCGCCATCAAGCATCTCGTCGCCAAGTCTCTTTCTGCCGACAAGGTCAGCATGAATTTCGACCTGCATCATGGCAAGCTGGCCTTGAAGAATGTTCAGGCCCATGTCTTCGGGGGCACGGATATTGGGAACTGGAACGCCGACTTCACTGGCGACCAGCCACGCTACAGCGGCACAGGGACCGTCTCCGGCGTTTCTTTGGCCGATGTGGCTGCTCTGGGGAAGGATTCGTGGGGGACAGGGACGGTTAGCGGCACCTACGAAGTCAAACTGTCGGGTTGGCAGGCCTCGGACCTGTACGCCAGCGCGAAGGGGGGCTGCCGGTTCCAATGGCGCAACGGCACGCTCCGCCATCTCACCTTAGACGGTCGCACTCCCGCCGTCCGGTTTCCTCTCTGGGACGGAAGCTGCGAATGGTCCCCTGAAGGTTTCCGTGTTTCTGCAAGCAAAATGCGGACGGTTTCCGGCATCTATGAGGTTAGCGGAACCGTACAGCCGACGAAGGACCTGCAACTCGAGTTCATTCGAGCCGACGGTACCGCATATCAGGTCACTGGCACCCTGGAGAAACCGCGCGTGACCGCGACTCCCGCTGCCCGGACTGCCGAGGCTGCCCTGCATCGATGATGTCGAATCGCGACCGTTGCTTTCTTGCGTTAATTGTTCTGGCGACCTTTGCCCTCCTCGCCCAGGCCGACCGTCACAGCCCTGCTTATCTGAGCATGGACAGAAAAGTCGCCTCCATCGAGAGCAACGCCTCGAATCCGCCGTCGCACCCGCAAACAACCACGATTACACAGGATGAACTGAACGCTTACCTCAGCGAAGGCGGCATCGATATCCCCAAGGGCCTCTCGGATGTAAAAATCGAGTTCAGCCCCGGCACTGTGCACGCATCCTCACAGGTAGACTTCGACCACTTGTCCGAAGGCCACGGCGGCGGCAATCCGATTTTCTCCGCCCTTTTCTCCGGCACGCACGACGTCGAGGCCGATGCTCAAGCCAGCGGCTCCAACGGCCAGGGTACGGTCACGATTAAAACAGTAAAACTCGATGGCGTGTCTATTCCCAAGGCTGCCCTTGAATATCTTATCCAGCACTACGTCAAACCCAAGTACCCGAACGCCGGCATGACCTCGACCTTCTCCTTGCCCGACAACATCCAGAACGCCGTAGTACAGCAGTCGCAGGTGGCACTCACGCAAAAGTAAGCAACTAGCCATTACCTGTAAGCAGCAAGCACTGAGGTTTAGGTTTGCGACGGCCCAACGTAGCGCACCTTTGCCGTTGCTAATGGCTAATTGCTAATTGCTTAGTTCTGTTACTCTAGAACCAGAATCATGAACCCCCATTACGTCGATTATGCCTATGAGGCGGTAGCTTTCCTGTTCGCCATAAGCGTGCACGAATCGGCTCACGCGTGGATGGCAGCCAAGCGGGGCGATCCTACGGCAGCGATGTTGGGCCGGGTGACCCTCAACCCCATCAAGCACATCGACATTATTGGCACGATCGTTCTTCCCATTATTGCGCTCGTCAGCGGCTTTCCCATGATCGGATGGGCCAAGCCCACCCCCGTCAATCCGCGAAATTTCAAAAATGTAGTCGTGGACGACATACTCACGTCCGTTGCCGGTCCTGTCAGCAACTTCCTCGTCGTTATATTCGCCCTCATCGTCCTGTTCATTATCGGCATCATCGGCCGTGCCACTGCAGCCATAAGCGGCGAATCAGTCCTGACGCCTATCTCCATGATGTTCTTCTACCTGGCAGAGATTAACGTTCTGCTCGGCGTCTTCAACCTCATCCCGCTGCCCCCGCTGGACGGCAGCCACGTTCTGCGCCACGCGCTCTCCGGATCCGCCTTGCGCGCCTACGACACCGTTGGCACTATGGGTTTGTTCGTCCTCGTGTTCTTCGGCGACAAGCTTCTCTGGCTTTTGCTCGGACCTCCTCAGCAATTCGTGGCCGTTTCCGCCCAGCGTTTGTTAGGCTCTTAATGAAATGACTGTCTCGAAACCAAAAACCAAGGGCCGCATCCTCAGCGGCATGAGACCCACCGGTAAGCTTCACCTCGGCCACTACGTCGGCGCCCTGCAGAACTGGGTTCGCCTGCAGGAAAATTTCGACTGCTTCTACTTCGTTGCCGATTGGCACGCGCTTACCACCGACTACGCCGACACCACGCGCGTCAAGCAAAGCTCCATCGAAATCGTCACTGACTTTCTCGCCGCCGGTCTCGACCCCGAAAAGTCGACGCTCTTCATCCAGTCGCACGTTCCGCAGCACGCCGAGCTTCATCTGCTCTTCAGCATGGTCACGCCCCTCGGCTGGCTCGAACGCGTCCCCACGTACAAAGAGCAGCGCGAGAACATCAAGGACAAGGACCTCGGCACCTACGGCTTCCTCGGCTACCCGCTGCTGCAATCCGCCGACATCCTGATCTACCAGGCTGATTTCGTCCCCGTCGGAGAGGACCAGGTCCCGCACGTCGAACTCACGCGCGAAGTCGCGCGCCGCTTCAACCAGTTCTACACGCTCGACCAGCCGATCCAGCGCCACGCCTTCAAGTCGGCGACCGAATCGGTCACCATCAACACGCGGGAGGTTTTCCCCGAGCCGCAGCCGCTGCTCACACCAGCCGCGAAGCTCCCCGGAACCGACGGCCGCAAGATGTCGAAGTCGTACGGCAACTCCATCCTGCTGAGTGATCCCGAACCAGTCGTCCGCCAGAAATTGAAGACAATGGTGACCGACCCCGCTCGCGTCCGCCGCACCGATCCCGGCAATCCCGACGTCTGCCCCGTCGGCGACCTCCACAAGATTTTTAGTGACGCCGCCACGCTCGAATGGGTCAATGCAGGCTGTCGCAGCGCCGGAATCGGCTGCATCGAGTGCAAGAGCCGCGCTGCCGACAACTTGCTTAAGGTCCTTAATCCCATCCAGGAACGCCGCCGTCCTTATGAGGAAAAACCCAGGCTGGTTTGGGATATCCTTGAGGCCGGCTCTGCGAAAGCCCGGACCGTCGCCGAGCACACCATGGAGTTGGCGCGCAAGGCAGCCCACCTCTCGCACGAGTACGAGGCGCCCCAAGTCAATTCTGCCGAGGGATCGAAGTAGTGGCTGAAGTCGAGAACACAACGCACTCAGTGCCCGCGAACAGCTCCACCTCATCGCCAACGCCGGCGGGCGTGGCACAGGTTCCGAAGAAACCTGTCGACGAGAAAGAGCCGTTCCCGTTCGCTGTCACCGTCAGCCAAGTTTACGACGGCCCGCTCGACCTCCTGCTCGACCTCGTTCGCAAGCAGAACATCGACATCTACGACATCCCGATCGCGAAGATTACCGCGCAGTATCTCTACTACGTCGAGAACATGAAGCAGCTCGACGTCGATGTCGCCGCCGAGTTCATCTACATGGCCTCGCTGCTCATCCACATCAAGTCGAAGATGCTGCTCCCGCGCGATCCCGACGCGTCACCAGGTGAAGACCCGCGCACCGAACTCGTCGATCGCCTGCTCGAGCACGAACGCTTCAAGACCGCCGCGCAGATGCTCCTGCAAAAGCAGCAGATCGAAGATGCCGTCCTGAGCAATCCGGCACTGAAAGAATTTCGCGACGCCGAGGGCACAGAGCCCGAACTGGCCGCCGATGTCATCGATCTCGTAAAAACGTTCCAGCAGATCCTCGAGCGCGCCAAGGTTCGCCCGATGATCGACGTCAATGAAGAAACCGTCACCGTCGGCCAGATGATCGAATTCGTCCGTCGCCGCATGATGATCGAGGATCGCCCAGTGCGTTTGAGACAACTCTTGCGCAACCTGCACTCGCACCAGGCCCTGATCTGCGCGTTCCTCGCGCTGCTCGAACTGATCCGTCTGCAGGCGATCCTGGCACGCCAGGACAAAACTTTCGGCGACATCGTGCTCAAAAAGCACACCATGTTCGACTCGGTACTCGGTGACACCAGCACCGTCAAAGACGACTGGCGCTAGAAGTGGCTCCGTGTTTTGAAGGGGCACGGCTTCAGCCGTGCCGTTAAGTAGCGCGAATAGCGGGGGCTTTAGCCCCTGAGGTACATCACTCGAATGTCACTGAAGGCAAAGATCGAAGCAATCATCTACGCGGCCGAGGAACCCATCTCTCTCGCCGACATCACCGCGCTCGTCAAAGACATGGTGCTGGCCGAAGAAGCTGCCGAAGCCGCACGCACCGGCGCCACCGAACCGACAGAAGAAATCCCGGCTGAACCCGTCGGGGAACAAGAGTCTTCTCCAGAACCGGCCGAGAGCGTCGAACCCGATGCCACGGCTGAAGTCCCCGTCCCCGAACCTGCCAAGAAAAGGCGCGAGAAGAAGGAACCCACCGAAGACCAACGGGTGAAAGGGAAGGTTCGCGAAATCATCGACGCTCTCATCGCTGAGTACGACGCAGCCGATCGCGGCATGGAAATCCGCCAGGTCGCCGGTGGCTATCGCATGTCGACGAAGCCTGAGCACCACGACGTTGTGCGTGCCTTCGCCAAGAGCCTTAAGCCGCCCGTCCGCCTCTCGCTCGCCGCCCTCGAAACCCTCGCCGTGATCGCATACAAGCAGCCAGTCACGGTCCCCGAAATCAGCGAAATCCGCGGCGTCGAATCCGCCGGCGTGATCGGTACCCTGCTCGACCGCAAACTCATCACCACCGCCGGTCGCAAGCAGGTTATCGGACGCCCTATCCTCTACAAGACGACCAAGGAATTCCTGCTCCGCTTCGGACTCGACAACGTCTCCGAACTGCCCAGCATGGAAGAGTTCGAAAAGATCGCCAGCGACGGCCAGGGCGAACTCTTCACCCCACAATCTCCCCCCGAAGCCGCCCCGGCCGCAACCGAATCGGCTCCCATCGAAGGCAGCGGCGAGCCCGCCACCCTCGAACCCGGCGCCGAAGCCGCCAACGCCGGCGTCCCCGTCGCCGAACAAGCCTCGGAAGGCGTGGCTCCGACGACCGAATCTCCGATGACTTCCGAGTAATTATGGACCTCTACCCGTGGCCTTGAGGAATCATTGGTCATTTCGTCGTTTACCTTCGCGTCCTCCGCGGCCTTTGCGTTACTCCGTTGTAGTTCGATGGCACAATGACCCTGTGGCACTAATCGCCCGATGACAAAGGTCTCGGCCCCACCGGTACACGACTACCGCTCCCTAACCAGCTAAAATTCGTCTTGAAGTTCGAATTTCAAGAGGTTCCTCGTGAGCTCAAAAATTACCGAGTTTCCCAAACCGCCGAAGCCCCCCGAGACATCACAGAAGCTTCAGGGCCTCAACGACGAGCTTCGTCTTCTCGAAGCTCTGCTCACTGCCGGTGTCCAATTCGATCCGCGCATCCTCTCCGAATTCCGCGAAACCATGAACCGCGTCCGCACCACCGCCTGGGCGATGCAGCAGTATATCGAAACCACCGCAAACGATCGCGACCCCAAGAAGGTTCTCACCCTCCTCGCTGGCGAACGTGTCCGCGCCGCCTTTCAGATGTGCGAAGCGATTCGTGCCGACCTCAAAAACGACCAGGTCGAGTTCAAAAAGGGCCAACTCCTCGAACTCAATGAAGTCGTCCAGGAACTGGCCAAGGAACTGCAGAAGGTTGTGAGCGAGTTCTAAGCCTGCGGGAGGAAAAATCCGCGTACCGCCGCGCCGATCCGCGGTCACTCTTCCGTTTTCTCTTAGCACCCCTGAGTGTCCTTAGCGGTTTCCCGTTCTTCCCTTTGTCCTCTGCCCTTTGCCTTGTAGTTTTGCCGTTTGCCGTCCGCCTTCCTGTATGATTAAAAAGACTTATGGCCTTAGAACGTCTGCAGAAGATCCTGGCCTCCGCTGGCATAGCATCCCGCCGCAAGGCTGAGGAGCTCATCACCAGCGGACGCATTTCCGTCAACGGCGAGACCATCACTACTCTCGGCTCAAAAGCCGACCTCGCGACCGATGACATTCGTGTCGACGGAACCCGTGTCCAAGCCCCGCAGCAGCACGTCTACATCATGCTTTACAAGCCCCGGGAGTTCGTGACCACCGTCAGCGATCCCGAAGGCCGCCCCACCGTGATGGACCTCGTCCGCGACGTTCGCGAGCGCGTCTTTCCCATCGGTCGTCTCGATTACCATTCCGAGGGCTTGCTGCTCCTGACCAACGATGGCGAACTGATGCAGCTCCTCACGGCACCGACATCGCATGTCCCGAAAACCTATCTCGTGAAGGTCAGCGGCCAACCGTCCGAAGAAGAACTCAACAAGCTCCGCGCTGGCATCAAGCTCCCTGCCGAACCTTCGATGACCAAGGGCCGCGGCCGCCGCCGCCCAGGCGAGAGCCGCCGCTCCTTCGCTGTCACAACGCTTCCATCAAAAGTCGGCATTGTCCGCGAAGGCAATAATCCCTGGTATGAGATCACACTCACGGAGGGCCGCAACCGCCAGATCCGCCGTATGTTCGAAGAAATTGGACACCACGTCGAGAAGATCAAGCGTGTCCGCTACGGCCCACTGACGCTCAATGTCGAACCGGGCCAATGGCGCCTGCTCACTCCCCCGGAAGTTTCAAAGCTCCGCGCCTCACTCAGCAAACCACTGGAAATCCGTCCTCCTCGCAAAGAGGAGGAACTTGGTCCCCGCGACATCCGCAAACTCGCCGAGCGCGTGATCGGCAAGAGCAAGCAATTGCGTCCGCGACGCGAATGGCCCGAGCGCCCGCCCAAACGAGAATTCCGCGGCCGAGATCAGGAGCGCGCCGATGAGCGTCGGCCTAAAGAATTCGGTGCAGCCCGTCCACGTCGCCAATTCGGAGAAAATCGTCCGCCTCGCGAAGACCGTCCTTCCCGCCAAGGCCGCCCACAACGGGAAGGCAGATTCGATCGCGACCGCGGCCCCCGTCGTGACCGCGAGAGCCCTCGTCGTGAAGATCGCTTCCAGAAATCAGAAGTCCGTTTCCCGAAAGGCCCCCGGCGCGAAGGCAGCTTCCGTAGCGATGGTGGATCGAAACGCGAAGGCAGTTATGGGCGTGAAGGTCGACCCAAGCGCGAAGGTGGCTTCACTCGACCTCCTCGCGAAGGTGGTTCTACTCGCGGTCCTCGCCGTGAAGGCGGATCGCGCACCGAAGGCAAGGGCCCAGGCCGCTTCGGCAAACGTCCGGGCGGTTTCGATAAACGTCCCGGTGGTTTCGGAAAACGTTCTGGTGGTTTTGGCAAGAGTCCCAGGCCGGGTGGCCGGCGCGGTCCTAGAAACTCAGGAGATTAGCAAGGCATGGGTAAGTTCGAAAATCTCGTCCCGGAGCGCGTGCGTGCGCTTCCCGCATACGTTCCGGGCAAACCAATCAAGCAAGCCGAGGCGGAAAGCGGCGTAAAGATGATCAAACTCGCTTCCAACGAAAACCCTTTCGGACCATCTCCCAAGGCCGTCGACGCCATGCAGGCCGCCGCCGAGGGCGCAAATCTTTATGCCGATAATGACAACACTGCACTGAAGAATCGCCTCGCCGAAGTCCACGGTCTTCAGCCCGAGCAGGTGCTCGTCACGGCCGGTTCCACCCACCTGCTTGACCTTCTCGCGCGCACTCTTCTCGCCCCCGGCCTCAACGCCATCACCAGCGAACGCAGCTTCATCGTCTATCCCATCGTCACCGTCGCCGCTGGCGCTGAGTTCCGCACCGTGCCCATGCGCAACGATGCCTTTGACCTCGACGCCATCTCCGAAGCCATCGACGAAAACACGCGTCTCATCTTCCTCGCGAACCCGAATAATCCAACCGGCACCGTAGTCGACGCGAATGCACTCGACGCCTTTCTCGCCCGCATCCCCGACCACGTCGTCGTAGCTCTCGACGAAGCCTATTGCGATTTCGCCACCGACTTCGCCAGGCTCCGCGGTATCCCCTACTCGCATTCACTCGACTACGTGAAGCAGGGCCGCAACGTTGTCGTCCTGCGCACCTTTTCGAAGGCGCATGGTCTCGCCGGCGTCCGCGTCGGTTACGGCCTCGGCCCGGCGGAACTTCTCGGTTACACCGCGCGCCTGAAGACCGCGTTCGCCGTAAACTCCGTCGGTGAAGCCGGCGCGCTCGCAGCAATTGACGACTCCGCTCACATCAAGAAAGCAGTTGAGAATAATCGCGCCGGCGCGAAATACATCACCTCGGTCCTGCGTGAACTCGGCTATCAGCCCATCGAGACTTGGGCCAACTTTATTTGTTGTGAAATGCACGAGGACGCCAGCGCCGTTTCAAAGCGTTTGCAGAACGAGGGGATCATTGTGCGCCCGCTTACCGGATCCTGGGGTTGGCGCACCGCCATCCGCATCACTATCGGAACGCCAGAGCAGAACGAGAAACTCGCGAACGCCCTGAAGCGAATCACCGCGGGAACTACCGTCACGAAGTAAACGGACAAAGGGAAAAGGGCAGAACAGTTCGGCTGCTCAGCCCTTTTTGTTTTTTTCGATTTCCGCCTCGCCCTTTGTCCTCTTCCCTCCTACTTCAGAACCGTTTCATCTTCCAGCATCGGCAGCCTTGCCGCCCCGAACAACCCCGCGTCGCTCCCCATCAGCGCCCGCGTAATGATCGTTGTCTTCTTTGTAATCCCACCTTTCGCGTCCGGAGCAGTCGCGCGATACACAAATGAACGCGCTTTCACCTCTTCCAGCATGGTCGGCGCGAAAGCGTCCCACGCGCTCGCCACTCCACCGCCAATCACATACATGTTCAGGTTGAACGCATTCACCAGGTCGGCCACAGTGATCCCCAAGGCCCGCCCCACACGCCTGTAAATATCCTGGGCCACTGAATCTCCCTGCACCGCCGCCTGGTACACCACGCGCGAACTAAATTCCTTATCCGCCTCGATATCGCTCAGCAATATGCTCGTCGTTCCTGGCTTCAGGCTGGCAATCGCCTCCTTCGCCATACGCACAATCGCCGTTGCCGACGCATACTGCTCGATGCACCCGCGGCTCAAACATCCACACGGATGCCCTTCCGGCTCCACATTCATGTGTCCCACTTCGCCGGCCATTCCCGTCATGCCGTGCCAAATACGATTGTTCACTATAATTCCGCCGCCCACGCCCGTTCCGAGCGTCAGCATGCACATGCTCGGGTAATCACGCCCGGCACCCAGCCACTTTTCTCCCATCGCCGCCGCATTGGCGTCATTTTCCAGAATCACTTTCGCACTCAGCCGCCGCTCGATCTCGTCGCGCACCGGGTAGTTATCCCAACCCGGTAAGTTCGGTGACTTGTAGATCATTCCGGTGTCGAGATCGATCGCCCCGGGAATCCCAATCCCAATCCCGAGCAGTTCACCCTTGTCACGGTGCTTGGACACAACGCTTTGAATCGCATCTGTCATCTCGTCGATAACAAAGTCTCGCCCACGCGAAACCTGCGTCCCAGTCGTCACCTTCTCCAGTAACTTCCCGTTTTCGTCCACGGCGGCAATCCGAAGATTCGTGCCGCCAAGATCCACTCCAATCGCAAACGATGGCATAAGGTCTCTCTGAGATTTCTTCTCAATACAAGGCGGAAACATTGTATCGGATGAGTTGCTAGTGACAAGAAGTGGTTCAAAGTACAAGGCTCAAGTTGCAAGAAACTCAAGTTTGATCTTTTCTTGCGCCTTGTGCCTTGAACCTTGCACCTACTTCTGGCACTTCGGACAATAATGACTACTTCTCCCCCCCATCACGATCCGCTTGATCGGCGACTTGCACGTTAAGCACGGCTTTCCTTCGCGTTGATACACTCGATGCTGCAACTGGAAAAAGCCCTCTTCCCCATCGGCATCGACATAATCCGATACCGACGATCCACCAGCTGCAATCGCCTCCGCCAGGACTTCCTGAATCGCGTCGTACAGTCGCTCCAACTCTTTCTTCGTCAGCGAAGCCGTGCGCCTCCGCGGACGAATCCCCGCCCGAAACAGCGATTCATCCGCATAAATATTTCCAATCCCGCTCAGCAACGCCTGGTTCAGCAGCGCCGACTTGATCGGCGTCTTCCGTCCCTTGAACAGCTTCGCAAAGTGCTCGCGGTCCGCATTGATCGGCTCCGCCCCCCGCGCCTTGAAACTTGCCGCCGGAACCACCTGTAATTTCCCAAACATCCGCGGATCGACGAACCGCAACTCTTTCCCTGACGAAAGCTTGGCAATCAAGTGCGTATGCTTCTGGATCTCGCTTTCAGGCTGCGCGACCAGCATCTGCCCCGTCATTCCAAGATGAATCACCCACTGCGCCCGGGGCTTGTGATTGCGCTTCGTTTCCGTGAGATCGGCGACAATGTGCTTCCCCACACGCCGCACCCGCTCCAGACGTGCGCCCTCCAGCACCCGCGCAATCTCCTGCGCCGAAGACTTCAGCGGCTGCGTCCGCGACCCAATCCACACCGACTCGATCACGTCTCCCGCAACCCGCTTATTCAGCCCATTCGCAATGGTTTCCACTTCAGGAAGTTCAGGCATGGGGATATATTCTATCGGACGTTTGTGGCATCCTACGACAGCTAGGCCCCCGCCGTCGCAACGGAGAACTGAGAACGATCGGCTTTTGGCCTTCAATCGATCGATGCGAAAATCGTCTATCGTCAATCAGTTGTTCTCCACCCTCTCTTCACGTTAGAATTATCCGTACACAGCCTGTCCAGCGCTTTCCTTTTTCAATCCAGTAGAACTGGTTCTGTGTGCGAATCTGATAGCCCATCGCGGGCTGTCGTGTGCGGAGTCACGCGTGAAACTAGGCAGAACAGCAGTGGTGGTTGGCGCTCAGTGGGGAGACGAAGGTAAAGGCAAAATCGTCGACGTCCTCTCGGATAACTTCCGCGTCGTGGCGCGCTACGCAGGCGGTCACAACGCCGGACATACCGTCACTATTCGCGGCAAGAAGTTCATCCTCCAACTCACTCCCTGTGGCATCCTGCGCGAAGGTTGCAAAGCCGTCATCGGCAACGGCGTCGTCCTCGATCCCTTCGCCCTCATGAAAGAAGTTCGCGCCCTGCGCGAAGCCGGCATCCGGGTGGACGGCAACCTCTTCCTCTCCAACCGCGCCCACGTCATCCTCCCCTACCACCGGATGATCGAACTCGCCGCCGAGAACGCTCCCGGTCGCGTCAAGATCGGCACCACTTCGCGCGGCATCGGCCCCGCCTACGAAGACAAGATGGGCCGCCGTGGCCTTCGTGTCGCCGACCTGCTCGACAAGCAGTTGCTCAAGACGCACATCGCAAACGCCGTCCGCGAGAAAAACACCATCGTTCACGCGCTCTTCAATGCCGAACCTCTCGACGCCGACAAGATGTACGAGGAATACGCAAAGATTGCCGACGAGGTTGCGCCATACGTCGCCGACACCGCCCTTCTGCTGAACAAGTCCATCCGCAACGGCGACTCGGTCATGTTCGAAGGCGCCCAGGGCACCATGCTCGACATCGATCACGGAACCTATCCGTTCGTCACCTCGTCCAGCGCCACCTCTGGCGGGGCGGTGATCGGGACCGGCGTCCCGCCAACTTCCATCGGACTCGTCATTGGCGTCACCAAGGCATATTGCACCCGCGTCGGCAGCGGACCCTTCCCAACTGAACTCCACGACTCGCTTGGCGAAGCCATTCGCGCCAAGGGCAACGAATACGGCGCCGTCACCGGACGCCCGCGCCGCACCGGGTGGATTGACCTGCCGCTACTCCGCTACTCCAACATGATCAACGGCACTGGCTGGCTCGTCGTTACCAAACTCGACGTGCTCGATGAACTCGCCGAAATCCCAATCTGCGTTGGATATAAGATCAACGGCAAGAAATCGGAAGAGATTCCACCGCAGGACGCAGGCTACGCAAAAATCGAGCCAATTTACGAGAAATTCCCTGGATGGAAGACCGCAACCGCCGGCACCACCGAATACGAAAAACTCCCGCAAAGGGCGAAAGAGTACCTCGAATTCGTGCAGAAGGAATCCGGCGCAAAAATCGGTATGGTCTCCACCGGGCCCGATCGCGAACAGACGATATTCATTGAAGAGTTTTCCGCGCTGCTCGCCCAGGCGCGCCAAAAATCAGTGTGAGGTGAGGATGATCGTTCTGACAGTACAGTGGCTGGCCAACATTGGCGAAGAAGACAAGGTGAAAGAAACATTCCAGAAGCTCGCCGAGGCTTCGCGCAAGGAACCCGGCTGCCGTCTCTACCTGGTGCATCAGCACCGCGACAACCGCCGCCGCTTCTTTTTGTATGAACAGTACGAAAACGACGCGGCCCTGCAGGCCCACCGCGAATCACCGCACTTCCAAACCTTCGGCATGCAAGTCCTGCCCGAAATCGCAAAACGCATAGAGGGCGAGTTGTACAACGTCGTCTAGCTTTCGGCTCATCCCTTTGCCGTTTTGCGTTACGAAAGGCGCGATCACTCGCGCCTTCTGTTTTGCCTCGTACCTCGAACCTCGTACCTAAGTTTTATCCACCATCAGCACTCCGCCACTGGCATAGCTCTCGCGCGAAACCTCCACGAAGGTCACGACAATTCCCTCTCGCCGCGCTCCAGCCTCTTCCACCATGGCATCCGTAATGCGCGCCGCGATGTTCCTCTTCTGCTCCACCGTCCGCCCCTGCAACATCGTCACTTGAACTAATGGCATGACCGTTCCCTTCTTACCAAAAATAAAGCCGATTCACCACAGGGCCACAGAGCAACTAGGCATCAAAATCAAAACCTTTAGGTCCTGAGCCTTTATGAATCAGTCTCTCTGTGCCTCTGTGGTGAAACGGTTCGAACGAATTCATCGGCACAGCCTTTACTTTGCTAACTCATATCCCGCAAAGAAGAAGCTCAGTTCAAACCGCGCCGTGTCTTCCGCATCCGAACCATGCACCGCATTCCGCTCGATGTTCTCCGCGTGCTTTTTTCGAATCGTGCCCTCCTCGGCCTTCTCCGGATTCGTCGCGCCCATCAGCTTCCGCCAGTCCGCAATGGCATTTTCCTTCTCCAGCGCCATCACGATCACCGTCCCCGACGTCATGAACTGCACCAGCGAATCGAAAAACGGCTTTCCCACGTGCACAGCGTAGAATCCCGCCGCCTGCGCCTTTTTCAGGTGCAGCATCTTCATTCCAATGATCCGGAATCCATGCTCTTCGATCGCCTTGATGATGTCTCCCGACGCGTGCTTCGCCACCGCATCCGGTTTAATGATTGCCAACGTTCTCTGCAATGTCTTCAATCTAATTCTCTCCATTCCTGAGAAATCGTATCTGGGCACGACTTCAGTCGTGCCGTACTGCACTCTCGCCACCGTCATCCCGAGCGCAGCCGCGCAGTTATTGCGCGGCGGACTCGAGGCGACCCGCATTCTCTCTGTACTACGCAACGTTCTCGGTGACCCACATCTGCGCGTCTTTCGCAGATGTGGGTCTTTTCCCGATCACTGTCCAGCGTCTACTTCTTCGCCGCCATAGCGTTCATCAGCGTCTCGCCAATTACCGCCGGCGACTTCGCTACCGCAATACCTGCGGCTTCCAGAGCCTTGATCTTCTCTGCCGCCGTTCCCTTCCCACCCGAGATGATCGCGCCCGCGTGTCCCATGCGACGTCCCGGAGGCGCCGTTTGCCCGGCGATGAAAGAGACCACCGGCTTCCGCACGTTCTTCTTCACGTACTCCGCCGCTGTCTCCTCGGCGTTGCCGCCAATCTCGCCGATCATGATGATCGCTTCCGTCTCCGGATCCTCATTGAACAACCGCAGCGCATCGACGAAGTTCGTGCCGATGATCGGGTCGCCGCCAATGCCAATCGCCGTCGACTGCCCGATGCCCGCCTGCGTCAACTGATGCACGGCCTCATACGTCAGCGTCCCAGAGCGCGAAACGATTCCGACGTTCCCTTCCTTGTGAATCCGCGCCGGCATGATCCCGATCTTGCACTTCCCCGGCGAAATGATCCCCGGGCAATTCGGCCCGATCAGCCGCGTCTTCTTGCCTTCCATGTAGCGCCAAACGCTCACCATATCTCGCGTCGGCACGCCTTCCGTGATGCACACCACCACTGGCAATTCTGCATCCACGGCTTCCATGATGGCGTCGGCGGCAAACGGCGGCGGAACAAAAATTACGCTGGCATTCGCGCCCGTCTCTTTTACGGCATCGGCGACCGTATTGAAAATCGGCCAGCCCTCATGCGTGGTTCCGCCCTTCCCGGGAGTCACGCCGCCTACAACCTTCGTTCCGTACTCCGCGCATGCTTTCGCGTGGAACGTACCTTCTTTGCCGGTCAGTCCCTGCACAATCAGCCGAGTACTTTTATCTACCAGTACGCTCATTATTTCCTCCCGCCTGCAGCAGCAACCACTTTCTCGGCTGCATCTTTCATCGTCTCTGCAACGATGAAGTTCAATCCGCTCTCTTTCAGAATTTCGCGGCCCTTCTCTACGTTCGTTCCCTCGAGCCGCAGCACGATCGGCAACTGGATATTCGTCTGCCGCGCCGCCTGTACCACGCCCGTCGCCAGCGTGTCTACACGAAGGATGCCTCCGAAAATATTGATCAGCACCGCTTTCACGTTCTTGTCGCTCAGCAGGATCTCAAACGCATGCGTCACCTGGTCGGCATTCGCGCCGCCGCCGACATCGAGGAAGTTCGCCGGCATACCGCCCGCAAACTTTATGATGTCCATCGTCGCCATCGCCAGGCCCGCGCCATTCACCATGCAACCGACGTTGCCATCCAGTTTGATGTAGTTGAGCCCGTACTTACTCGCCTCAACCTCAAGCGGAGCCTCTTCCGTCAGGTCCCGCAGGTCGCGCAAGTCCGAATGCCGGAACAGCGCGTTGTCGTCGAAGTTCACCTTCGCATCCAGCGCAAACACTCGCCCATCGGTCGTCGTAATGAAAGGATTGATCTCGAACAGCGACGAATCCGTATCTTCGTACGCTTTGTATAGCGCCAGCATGAACTTAACTGCCGGCCCGATGAACTTTGCGTCAAGCCCCAACCGGAACGCGATCTTTCTTGCCTGGAACGCCTGGAAGCCGATCGCCGGATCGATGTACTCCTTGATGATCGCGTCAGGGTTCTCCGCCGCGACCTGTTCGATCTCCATTCCGCCCGCCGCAGACGCCATGAACACCGGCCGCGACACCGCGCGATCGAGCAGGATACCCAGATACAGCTCCTTTGCGATCGGCAGCGTCTCTTCAATCAGCAGCCGCTGAACTTTCTTACCCTCGGGCCCCGTCTGGTGCGTCACCAGCGTCATCCCGAGCATCTTCTCGGCCAGGGCGCCGGCCTCTTCCGGGCTCTTCGCAATCTTCACACCGCCGCCCTTGCCGCGCCCGCCGGCATGAATCTGCGCCTTTACCACCGCGCCGCTCGCGCCGCCGCTGATCAGGTCCTTCGCTACGCGTTCAGCTTCCTCGCGCGTCACAACCATTTCACCGCGAGGAACCGCTACGCCATATTTCGACAGAATGGCTTTTGCCTGGTACTCATGAATCTTCATAAATTGTGCTCGGATTCTCCGGTCCCATTGTGTTGAAAGAACCGGTACTGTTCCCTGTTCGTTCTGACCGCAGTAGGAAAACATTTGATTCTATATGCCGGAGCGCACAACGGGCAACGAATCGAGACGACTAAAGTGTGCTGCCTCTCAGAAATCTGGCATTATCCGCGCGACTCCCCCTAAATCCGCGGTTCAGTTTTGCCGTTTTTCCCTTTGCCGCTTTGCCGTTTATCATGAAGTCTCATGCTTCCCGAGACTCTCCACAAACTCGTCACCCGCCGCGCGAATCTCACCCGCGAGGAAGCCCGCGATGTGATGGGTTCCATTCTCCGCGGCGAGGCCACCGACGCCCAGATCGGCGCCTTTCTCGTCGCACTCAGCATGAAGGGTGAAACCGTGGAAGAGATCGTCGGCTTCGCGCAGGCAATTCGCGCCGCCGCAACGCCGTTGCCTTTATATAAGGATCACGCTCTCGACGTCAGCGGCACCGAACGCGACGCCCTCATCGACACCTGCGGCACCGGCGGAGACGCCAGCGGCACCTTCAACGTTTCCACCGCGACAGCGCTCGTGGTGGCCGGCGCCGGTGTTCGCGTCGCCAAGCACGGAAATCGCAGCGTCACCTCTCAGTGCGGTTCCGCCGACGTCATCGAAGCCCTCGGCGTCCGGCTCGACATCCCGATCCCGCGCGTCGCCGCCTGCCTCGAGAAAATCGGCATCGCTTTTCTCTTCGCCCCGGCCATGCACGCTGCCATGAAGTACGTCCAACCAGCGCGCCGCGAACTCCGCCTGCGAACCGTCTTCAACCTGCTCGGCCCGCTTACCAATCCCGCCAACGCCTCCGCGCAGGTCGTCGGGGTCTACTCCGAATCTCTCGTGGAAAAACTCGCACAAGCGCTCGCCGAACTCGGCCTTGAACGCGCCCTCGTGGTTCACGGCGAAGACGGCCTCGACGAAATCACCATCTCCGGCCCGACAAAGATCGCTGAGCTTCGTGACGGCCGCGTACGCGTCTACGAAGTCACTCCCGAAGAATTCGGACTCTGCCGCGCACCGCTCTCCGCCATCTCCGGCGGAGACGCCGCCACCAACGCCGTCATCATCCGCGAAATCCTCGCCGGCGCCGCATCCCCCCGCCGCGATATCGTCCTGCTCAACGCCGCCGCCTCGCTCGTCTCTGCTGGCAAAGCCAATACCATCGCAGAAGGCGTTCCCCTAGCCACCGAATCCATCAAATCCGGCGCCGCCCGCGAAAAGCTCGAGGCTCTCGTAGCCTTCACAAGCCAGAAATAATGGGTGGACCAGACCTTCAGACCTGCCTTCGGGGACCTCGCAAGGAGGGTCTTAGCCGTGAAGTCCTCTACTTCAGATACAAATCCGCTACCTTCAACGCCTCCGCATCCGGATCCAGGTCCGTCCGATTCGCCAGCACAATCACCGTCAGCCCGTCTTTCGGAAACCGCTGAATAGTCGTCCGAAACCCCGTCGTCCCACCATCGTGATACTGCCGCTCGTGCCTTTTATACGGATCCAAAAACCACCCGAACCCGTACTCAAGCATCGTCTCGTCTTTTCGTTTCCGTCCTTCCGCGACCGCCACCGGCGTCAGTGCCTCGCGCATCTCCGCTTCGCTCAGCAGCTTGTGCTCGCGAAGCCCCTTATCCCACTTCGCCATTTCTCTAATCGACGTGTAGATCCCACCATCCCCCAGCACCGCCGAGGTCGGACTCTGATCGCCAAGCGCGAATTTCCCCGTAGCTTTGTCCTTGTTGTATCCAAACGCACGGTTCGGGACCTCGTTCACGCCATTCACGAACGCGACCGTCTTCTTCATCCCCAGCGGCTTGAAAATCCGCTCACGCACAAAATCCTCGTAAGGCTGCCCCGAAACCTTCTCTATTACCATCGCGAGCACCGCGTACCCGGAATTGCTGTACTCCCACTTCGTTCCCGGCGGAAAACTCGTCCCGGTTTGCTGCTCCATAATCTTCAGCACGTCTTTGTCGAGCAGCTGCGGAACCTGATCCATCGGAGTGTTTTCTCCCATTTGCTTCAGATAAATCTCGCCATAATCCTTCAGCCCCGAAGTGTGGTTCAACAACTCGCGAATCGTGATGTCACGCCCATACTGCGGAAACTCTGAAAATATCTTCGTCAGCGTCTCGTCGTACTGCAGCTTGCCATCGTGCACCAGCAGCATGATCGCCATCGCCGTGAACTGTTTCGTCACCGACGCCAGCCGGAAATCCGTATCCGGCGTGATCCGCGTCCCTTTCTCCAGGTCTGCCACCCCATACCCCTTGGCAAAAACCAGTTTTCCATCCCGAATCACCCCAACCGCCATCCCCGGCCCCTGATCTTTCACAAGCGGTCGAAAAATCGCATCAATCTGCTCCTTGCTCACCTGCCCCAATGCACACGTCGACAGGACAATCAACGTCACTATCAACCGACCTAATTGCCTTTTCATTGTTCTCCCCGATAAAAAGGAATGCCCCGCTGTCACAGACACCGGGGCTGAACGTTTCGTTCCGTATTGTTCTTCCGATCTTCCGATGATCCGATCCTCCGATTTCAGCTCTTCGGTTTCCCCGATCTTCGGTTCTTCGGTTGCTTTTCAGTTTTGCCGTTTTTACCTTTGCCGTTGCTTCCCTGACTTCCGTGCCCCACGTCTGCCGCAGTCAGCAGACGTGGGTCTGTTCATGCCTTCAGAACCCCATCGCCGCTCTCGGGTCCGCCGGCGTATGCATCTGGTACTCGTGCGGAGGCTCCTCGCCCGCCAGCCACCTCACGAAATAATCCCAACGCCGCCGAACCATGTACGCTTCATTGCCGAACCCATGATTCCGGTTCGGCAGCATGATCAAGTCGAAATCCTTGTTGGCCTTGATCAGCGCATCAACCACCAGCAGGGTGTTGTTCGGCGGAACGTTCGTGTCCCCTGTTCCGTGCGCCAGCAGCAGATGCCCTTTCAGGTTCTTCGCGATATCTTCGTTCGCCTGGTTGTCGTAATTGGTCGTGCCATCCGGATTCTTCTTCAGTAGCCCCTGCCACTTCTCCGCCCAGTCGTCCTCGTACACGCGATTGTCATGATTCCCCGCCTCCGAAATTCCTACCTTGAAGAAATCCGGATACCGGAACATCGCGTCCGCTGTTGCGAACCCACCGCCCGAGTGCCCATAAATTCCCGCGCGCTCGAGATCGATGTACGGATACTTCGCCGCCAGTTGTTTCATCGCCGCAATCTGGTCCGGAAGCGTGTTGTCGCCCATGTTCTCGTAATAGAAGTCATGGAACTTCTTCGACCGCCCCGGATTCCCCATCCCATCCACCTCGATCACGATGAATCCCAATTCCGCCAGCGCCTGGCAGTCGCCTCGCGCCGGAACAAATGCCCGCGTCCCCACGCTGCCGCCCTGCGGCCCCGGATAAATGTGATTGATGATCGGATATTTCTTATTCGGATCGAGCTTTGTCGGCTGGAACATCAATCCATATAGGTCGGTCACGCCATCGCGCGCCTTCACCGTGATCGGGGTCGGCGGCTTCCACCCCGTCGCCACCAGCTTCGAAATATCCGCCTTCTCGACCGTCGCGATCGTCTTCCCATCCTCGTCGCGCAGCAACGTCACCTGCGGCACATCCGGCTTTGAATACGTGTCGGCGAAATACTTCCCTGACTTCGACATCACTACATCGTGGTTCGCGTTCTCCGGCGTCAGCAGCTTCTGATTCTTCCCATCGAACCCGATGCGGTACAACTGCGGGAAATATGGGTTCACCCCTTTTTGCTTTCCGAGGCCGAGGTAATAAATCTCCCGGTTCTTCTCATCCACTCGCAGCACCTGCGCTGCCTGTCCCTCGCCCGTCGTGATCTGGTTCTTCAACTTGCCGTTCAGATCGTACAGATAAAGCTGACCCCAGTTGTCTCGCTCCGAGTACCAGATGAACTCATTCGACTCCGGCAGGTACCGCCAGTTCACCGCGCCATTGCCCGACTCGAAATACGTCGGAGACGTCTCTTCGTACACGTCGCGCACCTTCCCCGTCGCCGCGTCCGCGATTCGCAGATTCTCCTGCTTGTGGTCGCGCGACGTCGAAACGAATGCAATCGTCTTCGAGTCCGGACTCCACTGCACATCCTCCCACTTCGACCCGCGACAGATCAGGTGGTCGCACAGCGTCCCGCGATGCTGGTCCGGCGGCATCTGCAACCGCACCACCTTCGCCGGATTCACATCGATGATTACCCGCTCGATCATCGTCACATCCTTGTCCCCCGGCAGCGGATACTTCCACGCGTCCAGCTTCGGATGCCCCACCGTCGTGCTCACCAGGTACATCTCGCCATCTTTGCGCTGGTCCTGCTGGAACGTCGCAATCTTCTTCGAATCCGGCGACCACACCACGATCGGCCTGTCGCTTCGAATCCATCCCGCGTTGTCCGTCGCGTAGCCGAAATCCGTCACACCATCCGTCGTAAGCTGCGTTTCTTTACCTGTCGCCGCATCCCGCACCCACAAGTTCCAGTTGCGAATGAACGCCGCCAGCTTCTTATCCGGCGAGAGGACTTCGTTCCGAATCTGCTCAGCGTTCACTGGCTCGCACTTCGTCCCCTGCACGTCACACCTGTAGCTCTTCGGCCCCACCCGAAACGTCACCGACTGCGCATCTTCCGCCAGTTCACCCATCGGCAACTTCTCCGCGTTCTGCGTCTTTCCCGAAGCCTCCGACAACGCCGCCGCAACCTTCGCCTGGTCGAACGCCGGCGTCTTCTTTCCCTGCGCATCGACGATCACGAACTGGAACCCCTCCGGCGTGTTCTCCCGATACCAGAACCGGTCATCCTGCAACCACGTCGGCCGCACGATCCCATACACCAGCGGCGCTGTCTCATACGGCATGAACTTCTCCGCATGCGCATAATCTTCCGCTGTGACTTTCGTTGTGGGCTGCTGCGCCACCACCATCAACGCAGTCGAGAGAAACGCAACCACGAACGCAAACCTGAAGACAAACCTGTACGACGGCAACTTACCCATGCTGAACAACTCCATAATGTCTGGATTTGCTGACCGCCCATTCTACTCTGCTGGTGCAACACGCCCGACCTCACACTTCACGAACTCGTCATCCCGAGCGGAGCGTAGTCCAGGGACCTGCATTCCTCTACCACCGCTGACTCCTCCCAACTCTCCGACTCATCTCCGCATCTTCCTTCCAAGGAGAAGAAGAATGTCGCTGCTTCAGTCCGCCGTTTCCCTCGTCGTTGATCGCCTGCCCGAAACCATCGAGCCTAAAACTCACGCCATTCTCGACTATGCCATGGCCGGAGCCTACATCACCGCCGGAGCGCTGTTCTGGAAACGCCACCGTCGTGCCGCCATCGGCTCAATGCTCTGCGGAGCGACAATCGCCGTGACGTCCATGCTCACCGACTACCACGGCGGAATCTACGACACCGTCGACTACGACACTCACGGCAAGATCGACGCCGGGATCGCCGGCATCGCCACTGCCATTCCCAGCGCGATGTTCTTCCGCAAGGATCCCCAGGCAAAGTTCTTTCTGCTCGCCGGAATCGCCGGAACCGCGATCACCGCCCTCACCAACTACACGAGCAGCAAACGCCATCCGGCCGAAACCTGGCGCGAACGCACCGTCGCCTGAGCGACACTTGGGTGCCCCATCCTGGCTTCGTTGCCAGGGTGGGGTTTCGACTTTAATCCGTGTCCGCCCGCGAAATCCGCAGTTCCGTTTTGCCGTTTTTCCCTTCGCCGTTTTGTCGTCGTATATTACTCGCCAGCAATATCGCCGCTACCCGATTTGTGTTACGCGACCGCGGCCATTGGGTTAGCATCTACAAGGTATGGGCAATGCCTTCAAGACATTCTTGCTTCTAACCGGCCTGACTCTGTTCCTGCTGTTCATCGGACAGATCCTCGGCGGAGACCGCGGCATGGTCATCGCGCTCGTCTTCGCGGCCGTGCTTAACTTCGTCTCTTATTTCTTCTCCGACAAGATCGCGATCATGAGTTCCGGCGCGAAGCCTGTCACGCGCGAACAACTCCCGCGCATCTACGAGATCGTCGAGCGCCTCTGCGCCAAGACCGGCCTGCCGATGCCGAAGCTCTACGTCATTCCGACGCAGTCGCCGAACGCATTCGCCACAGGTCGCAACCCGCAGCACGCTTCTGTCGCCGTCACCCAGGGAATCCTTCAAATCCTGAATGACGACGAGATGGAAGGCGTTCTCGCTCACGAGCTCGGACACGTGCGCAACCGCGACATCCTCATCAGTTCAGTCGCGGCCACCATCGCCGGAGCCATCACCATGCTCGCTCGCATGGCGTTCTGGTTCGGCGGCGGCGACGACGAGCGTCGTGGCAGTCCCATCGCTGCCATTGCCATGATGATCCTCGCGCCGTTCGCGGCCATGCTCATCCAGTTGGCGATCTCGCGCTCGCGTGAGTACGGCGCCGACGAAACCGGCGCGCACTTCACCGGCAATCCGCACGCGCTCGCCAGCGCGCTGCAGAAACTCGAACAGTGGTCGCAGCGCGTCCCCATGGCGGCCTCGCCCAGCACCGCGCACCTGTACATCATCAAGCCGCTGCTCGGCATGAACTTCGGCAACCTGTTCTCCACGCATCCGCCAACCTCGGAGCGCATCGCTCGGCTGACCGGGATGGAAGCGGGACAGGCTTTCAAGTACTGATGGGAAAACAGTTCCCAGTTCTCGGTTCCCAGTTCTCGGTTCTCAGTTCTCCCACCCCCTATTCCTGGTCCCCTTTGGTTTCAACAGTTACGGAAATTTTCCCGGTAACTGACTGAGAGCGAAGAACTTAAATCTAAAAATCCAGTTATCTCCTTTGCTTTTAGGAATTTGCGCTCAAGAAATGTCGATTCTGGTGCTAGTTATCGGACATTCTTGAGAAGAAGTTCTCCGTTCTCCG
>JAVUPY010000072.1 GCA_032252755.1 Terriglobia bacterium | reverse complement strand
AGATGCGAGAGAAAGCTGCGGATGCGCATGTGGTCGATGTCGCGCCACCGCGCGTCCGCACCGAGGAACACCGCGAACTGGTCAAGGTCGATGGAATACGCCTTGATGGTGTGCTCGGACGCGTGACTCGCACGCAACGAGTAAAGGAACTGGTCGATTCCCTTCTGCACTTGGCTGCGCTTCTCAGCCATGATTTGGCCCTTCGTCCTGGGTTCTCTTCCGCGCCCGCGGATGATGCTCCTTGTAGACCGTCTTCAAGCGGTCGAGCGCGAGGTGCGTATAGACCTGCGTCGTAGAAATATCGGCGTGTCCGAGGATCGTCTGCACGGTTCGCAGATCTGCCCCGTTCTCCACCATGTGCGTCGCCGCGCTGTGGCGCAGCATGTGAGGCGAGGAGTGATGCCCGATTGGCTCCGACGCGCGGCTCACGACCTGCCAGACGCGTTGGCGAGTCAGTCCAGTTCCGCGAACGTCAATGAACACCAGCGGGGATTGCCTTTCGCACAGGAGCGCCGGACGCCCGTCGCGCAGATATTTCGTAATGGCAGCTTGCGAGGCCTGTCCAAGCGGAACAATACGCTCCTTATCTCCCTTGCCGCGGACGAGCATGTATCCGAGGTCGAGTTTTAAATCTTCGAGTTTGAGGCCGCAGAGTTCCGAAACGCGCACGGCTCCGGCGTAGAGAACCTCCAACAGCGCCGCATCCCGCAATGCGAGCCCCTGGGACTGCTTGTCCTCACCGGCGACGCGCGGCTTCAGCATCGACTCAACTTCGGTCCGCGCAAGCGACTTCGGTAGCACCTTCCACTGCTTCGGCGTGTCGATGTTTAACGTCGGATCGTGCGCAATGTGCCGGTCCAGCAGCAGGAATTTGTAAAAGTGCCGGAGCGCCGAGAGCTTTCGCGCCACCGTGCGGCCATCGACCTGGTGATCGTTGAGGTGTTTCAGAAAATCGCGAACGTCCTCTCGCCGAGCACCGGCGAGAGCGCGGTCATCCAGGAACTCCGCAAATTGGGTGAGGTCGCGCTGGTAGGCCTCGAGCGTAAGTGGAGACAGGCCCTTCTCGACCTTCAGGTAGTCGCGGAAAGAGTCGAGCGTACGCTGATTGGAAAGCACTGCCACGAGTTCATTTTGAGCGTGGAGAATGGCGGCGGGAATGGCGAGCGAGGTTCGTGGCCCTGTTGTTTTTGTCAGACTGTCTGTAACCTTCGTCGCAAACATCCTACTCGCCACGTCATTATGAGATAAACCCGAACGAAAATCCCCTGAGTTTCTGCTAACGTGAACTCACTTCTCTCCCGTATCCTTCAGCACAATGGCAATTCGCTGGAAACTGCTGACTTGGCCGGTCCTCTGGGGAGCCGTGCTCTCCCCGATGTACTCATACGCGAAATCTCCAGTAAACGTCAAAGCCGACCACATCGTGGTCCTGAAGTCGAAGCGCGAACTCCAACTGTGGAGCAAAGGAACTCTGCTCAAAAGTTATCGCATTTCGCTCGGCGGCGCTCCTGTCGGTCGCAAGGAACAGCAAGGTGATCACAGAACGCCCGAAGGCAACTACGTCATCACCGGCAGAAACTCCCACAGCAAGTTCCATCGCGCCCTGCGCATTTCTTATCCGAACCCTGAGGATCGTACCCGCGCCGCCAAGCGTGGGGTCTCACCAGGCGGCGATATCATGATCCATGGCCTTCCGAACGGATACGGCTGGGTCGGCCGGGGACACCTCGCGCGAGACTGGACCGACGGGTGCATCGCCGTGACGAACAAGGAGATCGAAGAAATCTGGGACCTCGTGCCCGACGGCGCTCCAGTGGAGATTCGCCCCTGATGTCTGACCTTCTGGTGGAAGGAATCGATTTCTACTACGAAAACGGCTTGATGGTATTCACTGCCGAATACCTGAAGAAGCGCGGCTACTGCTGTCGCTCCGGCTGTCGCCACTGCCCTTACGGATTCAAGCCAGAGCAGGACGTAAAGATCAAGGAAGACGTAAAGGATACTCGGCGAACGGACCCACGCCGCTGATATTGGGTTAACCTGCCTGAAGTTCTTTAGAGAGGACGCAATTGGACGGGGATGCTGGGCAAACCGAAAGGATAATGGGCCTGTCGGGAGCGAACCGACGACCTCTTCCATGCCATGACGCCAGGCCGGTATCGGAACATTCGGGCTCAAGTGGACTACACGGAACCTGGTTTCAGAGTGAGGCATTCGGCAAGGACGGGGCTCCAACTCTCGGACGCCGGACGTTCTTAGCTAAACCGACGGCTTCAAGAATCCAGATGAAGTACCAGCCGACGTCAACCTGCCACCAACGCAATCCGAAGCGTGCCGACCCGGCGTTGGAGTGGTGATTGCGATGCCAATTCTCGCCCCAGGCGGCAAGTTGCAGGGGCCCCAGCCACCAGACATTCTGGCTGGTATCGCCGTCTTTGCTATGTCCTAAATGGGTGAGGCTGTTCACGAAGCATTGCATGTGCAGCGAATACACCAGGCGAATTGCACCGATCCAGAAGAAGCCCTGCCATCCCAGCAGGAATCCACAGGATAGTGATAACAGGATGACCGGGACCTCGGCGTACCGCCAGAATGTGTAGACCCCTTTATTAAGTTCCGGCGCCCAGCGTTTAGCATCTGCGGGGGGCGACTGATACAGCCAGCGCAAATGTGCCCACCAGAAACCGCCGTGGGTAGGACTTGAAATATCCTCCGGAGTGTCGGCCTTCGCATGATGGTGACGATGGTAGGCTACCCAGCTGGCAGGAGCGCCCGATCCGTTAAACATCGCACAGAAGATCAACACCTGTTCGACCGCTCGGTTCAGTTTTAGTGTCCGGTGCGACAAGGTACGGTGGTAAGCGACAGTGGTTCCGAGGCTGCCTAAGGCCACCAGGATCAGTGCCGATACTGCAACCGGGAGACTTGGAATCGGAAACAGAGTGAGCCCGATCACGGCCAGAACATGTATCAGGACTAAGTAGAGGAAAATGGCCCCTTTGCCCTTGGTAGGTTTCCAGATGGGGCGATCCCACGGATGACTCTCGATCACTTTCTGGTCCGGTTCGACCATGTTCGCTATAGGCAATTGCATGCTGACCTGCTCTAGAAAAACTCAGCACCAGTATTCCAAAGACCCATTGCAGAGTCTGGTCAGTTTTGAACAATATTCGCCGGCGACCTCTCCGAGCCGTCAGGGAGAGAGTTAGGCGCTATGCGCGGCCTCCCGGCAGACCTCCTTCCCGGGAATTATGATCGCGAGAAGTTACAGGAGGTTGGTGGCGAGTATGAAGACCTAATCACGCTTGCGTGCTGGATTCAAACAAGGTGGGCCTGGGAAGGTTGAGACTTCAACTTTTCGCGGAACGGCAGTACACTTCGGGGAATGGCGCGCAAGCTAAGAAGATTCGAGAAGCAAGCCAAGGCCGTCGTGGCCCAGATACATGCGGCCAAGACTCCTGCCCAGAAGAAAGCCGCACGTAAGACGCTCAACAACTACCTATCTGGTAAAGGGAATTCTGAACATAGTTAAGCGTGTCAGCATCGGGACCGAACCTGAAGGACATTGACCTTTTTCATTAAAGCATTCGCACCGCCATGAAGAGCGTTACGAAAATTATCACCGTAATGGCAAAAAGGCCTAGATACCGAAATACCTTTTCCCTACTGGTTGGGGGCGGCCCTTCTGACTGCTCGATTTGTTTATCCAATGATTCGAACATAAGCACCTCGGTCACTATCTAAGCGTCGTGGGCCCATTTACGGCAGGCCCGCTTTCCGGTCTAGAGTCAACGACTGACTACCGACAACAGTATCGACCGCGGTCCTCTAAGAAACTGTGCAACATTGACCAGTGCCCATCACTCTGGCTGCGACTGTGAATAACTTCCATGGAGGATGTCGCGCGGATAGCGCAGCATTCGCCGTTCTGCGCCGGATAGGTCTGACTTGACTCAGGCAACCGTCGCCGGGTCCTTTCTTTCACAGGCGGAGACTCCACCTTTCGACTGAGCAAGATTGGCCAGTTTCCGCAATCACCCGATGCTAAGCTCTGGGAATGACGAGCAAAGCTCTCAATTCGCGGTGTCCAGTTTGCGGTGCTGCTTCGGGCCAACGCTGTAAGAGCCTGGATGGGAGCGGCCCGAAGATCCAACCACATACCAAGCGCACGGTCCGTGCGAGGCCTGAGCCGCTGATAATCCCGGTGTCTGCTGAAAAACTCACCGATCGCTAACGAGATTTGAGGCCGCCGCTAAGAGCACATTCCGATAATGGGGTCGCGACGGGAGTCTATATGGAACATGCCACCTCCGAGGTCCAAATAGGAAAACATCACTTTCGTTTAACTGTTCAGGAGAAATGGACAGGCATCTATTTCGTCGAAGTTTGGGACAAGGATCACCAAACGCGCATCGGTAATGATGAACCAGCCACGATTGAGGGCGCTTCGATACAAGAGACGCTAGATCGCACAAAATCGTATGCGGAATCAGAGTTGCGCCTACACGTTGAGGGTGTACTCAAACAGGATTGGCCGGAGAATTTACAGATTCATTGGAATGGATCCCCGTAGAGTGATCAAGGTGTGATTGCCCACATCAAGAGCGAGCGAACGTTGGCGCCGCGCTGGCATGGTATCGGATCGCTTGCTTATCATTTTCTTGGCACGGCATGCAGGATTCTTTCCGCGTCATAGAACTGGATCTCGCCCTGTCCTATGCAGGTCGGGCAGTGGTGTCCATGTGAGTCCGTCCCTCTGCCTCTGCAGGTTGGGCAGGGTCTTCGTAGAGGTTCTAAAGGGCCATTCGCAATTCGAGAGCTTTCAGTCAATCGACACCTCGGTTCATTCATGGAAGGCCATCAGGCGCTTATTCGGTCCCCAGGGCTTGTACCAGTTCCTTGCGGAGTGCAAGCACTCTCGCTTGCGAGTCTCCAGCGGGTTTCCGGGACTGTCTGCATGCAACTGGGTTCTGTCCAATAATGTGAGGCGAACGAGGAGGTTGCGTGAGACTTAGCTCAGGGGATCTGAATGAGAGAGAAAAGTCACTGATTCGACAGTACGCCTCGCGTGAGCATCCGTCAATGTGAGTGGGTAAAGGTCGCATTTTCGGGGCTCATCCTGAACTGTCAATTTGGGGTTGTCTTCGTCCATTTTCTGGAAGTGGTCAATCTAGAACAGTCTGAAGCTCACGACGCTGGCATTATCTTTCAACGTGTGGGTGTTCTGCCCACTCTGAAGCACGCCTTTGGGCTTATCGGTTCCGAATCCCACGAAGAAAGAGAGAGACTTAGATGAGAAGAATCGCCTTGGCACTTGCCGTCGTATGCCTGCTGTTATTTGCTTTGCCTTTGCTGGCACAGTCGAAGCCATACCACGATGGATCTGTGTGGCAACTCCAGTGCATCCACGTGAAGGCTGGAATGGAAGACAGGTATGCCCGTTACCTGGCGGGAGACTGGAAAACAGAACAGGATGCCATGAAGAAAGCGGGATACGTGCTCAGTTACAAAGCAATAAGCACGGAAGCGCACAACCCGACCGACTGCAACGTGATCTTGATGACCGAATACAAGGACCTGACGACCATGGAGGCCAACGCGGACAAAGCGGAACAACTTGGCCAGCAACTCTTTGGGGGAATGCCGAAAATCGAGGCCGGCTACGCTGATCGGGCATCGTATCGCGACATCATTGGAAGCCGCCTGGCACGCGAGATAATCCTGGAACCGAAACAGTGAAGTCTCAGGACAGTTTCAGCCCCCCCCTTCGTTGGCGGGGGCTTTTTCATTGATTTCGAGCATTGCAGAAGCTTCGGAGACAGGTAAGGCCCCGACGATACCAGCGAACCGAGCCTGCGGACAGAAGCGGCATGGATCACGAGGAACGATGCGGATAATGGCTGTGTGATAAAGACGACTGTGCAGAAACACGGTTGCGTGTTGCGAGTCAGGAGCAGCACAAAAACGAGGTCATAGGGAGCGGGCGGAATCTGCACCCCGCTGACGGTCAGGTCCGACGAGGTTGCACGAATATGCCGCGGCCGTCGCAGTGCTTACATTTGCGCGAGTAGAGCTGGCCGCTGCCTCCGCAGTAAGTGCATGTTTCCAGCGGCGTCTCAGACTGATGTGCGTGATGGGTGATCGTATAAGTGACGCCCAAGTGGGTGACGCTGGAGTCAGCAGGGGCATTGGAAGAGGCATCCGGTTTATTTTTGTCCATCGTAGTAACCCGTGATGATCCGCGGCAGGTTGAGCTTCAACGCCGCTACTGCTTATGGGTAGGACCGCACTCCTGCCCATCGATTGTGCGGACAAACTGGCGAAACGCCGCCGCCACTGTGGGGCCTTCGCCATGATAGTGAAGCAGCGTGCCGTTCGTTGCAAACGCTTGCGCAGCATAGCGCTCATTATTCCCATCGCCAAGGTTCTCTGGCCGAGCCGTAACTTGAACTGTAAATAGAATGCTGGTCATGCTACCGAAGCCTCCATCCCGGTTTCAGCCGCCTTGCTCGCAATCGCGGTGGGCGGGTAGGTTCTGTTGTGTGTTCCTGGGTGTTCATTGCTGGGGCCTTACGTCGGAGTACTGTCGGCCAGGTAAACAACCGCAACACGGGTTCGACAAATAATTCGTACAACAGAGTCTTTGAGAGGATGTTCCATTATGATTTCGGCTACTGCTGCGAATCGCCGCTCTCTTTCTTCACGGGAATACGCCCGACTTCATACCCTCCACACTAGCTCTTGTGGCTGGCGAAATCTGAGCAATACCGCTCACCTAACCCCGAGGTCCGAAGTTCAGTGTGTTCATTGCAATCGGGTCAACTTGCTCGAATTTGGGATGGCTTCGTGTCCTTGCTTGCGGAGGACTTATCAGAATCGGCAGGCAGCTTGTCGGGCCTGACAGGTTTCCGCGGATATGGGACCTGACCCGCACAATCAAAGCAGACCTGGTATGTCCTATTGCCGATTGTGAAGACTCGGCTCAGGTGCCGATGTCGGCAACGGAAAACGAATTGAAACATCCAACGCAGGATATTCATGAGCTCTACAAACGCTGCCGGCGCTCGCACATTCCATTGACGTCCAACCATTCGAGGAGAGCGCGTACGCTCGTCCGGGCCAGTGCAATCGAGCAATCCGCTGCTCCGTAGTAAATGTTGAGCGTGTCGCCGTCGGGATCCTTCGTGTAACCGCATGGGAACACAACATCGTTGACATCGCCATGGCGCTCATAGTCGGTCTCGGGCCCGAATATCCAGGAGTCTCCCCTGAGTACCAACTTTTCGGGCTTCTCGAGGTCGAAGAGTGCCAATCCAAGCCGGTAGAGGCACCCGGAAGGCGTGTGACGAACACCGTGGTAAATAACAAGCCAGCCCCTGGAAGTCTCAATGGGCGGCGGCGACATGCCAATTTTGTTGGCGTCCCACCACGCCCCACGGCGTGCTTCCATCATTACCTTGTGACCGCCCCAGTGTCGAAGGTCAGGAGAATACGAGATCCACATGTGAGCGCCGAGAGCCGTCATAGGCCGATGGACAAGCGCCCAGAAGCCGCCGATCTTGCGTGGGAGGAGCGCGGCGTCCTTGTCATCTGGAGACATAATCACGCCGAATCGCTCGAATGTCCGAAAATCTTTGGTGAGGGCGAGTGAAACACCGGGCCCTCCACGTGAGTAGGAAGTGTAGACAACAGCGTACTGCTTCAGTTCCGGCACAAACGTCAACCGAGGATCCTCGATGCCCCACAACTCTTCCGGGTATTCCTCCGGGTTTGGCACCAGCGTGGGAGTTACATCAACTCTCCATCCATCAACACCGTTCACCGATCGAGCGGCACAGAGATGCGAGATGCCTCGGCGGTCTTCTACCCGACAGAGCAGGAGAGTTGTTCCGTCATCGAGCAGAGTTGCGCCAGCATTGAAAACAGTGTTTACCGGGTATGGCCAATCCTTGCTCGACAAGATCGGGTTTGACGGATGCCGGTGAAGTAGCGGTTCGTCGTGAGTCTTACCTATAGTCGTTGCCACACTCATCGAATCTCCAGTGGAATACGGGAATTCTCAAGGTCGGCTGCTTCGGTCAACGCTTCGTGTTTACCCGTGGCTATCTCGGTGTCTTCGAGAAGGCGCATTTCCAGCAATGCCATCAGGAATGCGAGAGTGGATTCGGCTCCTTGATTTTCATTGGCTCGGTCGGGGTGTAGACCGTCCCGGCACCCACCGGTGCTGGAATCGTAGAGGGCAATCTGGAGATCGTTGTCGCCGAGGAACCAGTTGAAGGCCGACCACGCGTCTTTTAACCAGCGATCATCTCCGGTGGCACCATAAGCCTGGAGACATGCGGAGACGGTTGCGCCTGCCTCCACTGGTTGCTGGTCGAACCGGGCTTTCACTCCGCCCTTGCGATAAAAGCCCTGTGAGCCGATCGGCACAAAGTGGCCTTTTGATTCACAGCGTTGCATGGTAACGAACCAGTCCAGAGATTCGAGGCCGGCTGCCAGCATCGCCTTGTCGCCGGTCCGCGAAGCACACGCTACGAGAGCCTGAGGCAATCGGGAGTTTGAGTATGCAAGAACGTCCTCAAACCACTGCCAACCCGGTGAGTGATTAGTGGCGTAGATGTCCATCAGCCTGTGTGCCATCTCATCTCTTGTCTGGAGAGCTGCTCGATCGCCGGGAAAACGGTCGAGATATTCCTGCAAGCCCAGAACAGCAAACGCCCACGCCCGCGGGCTGCTGAAAGTATGGATTGCCGGGAGTGCTATCTCGAAAAGCCGACCTGCTGTGCCTCTTAAGCCCGGAGATTTCGATCGTCCGAGAACAGTTCCCAGTCCCCACAATGCGCGTCCGTGGCTGTCTTCGGAACCTTCGGTTTCGTGCCACTGGCGCTCATAGCTCAGAAAATTTCTGAACCGGCCTGTCGCGGGGTTGAACGCGTGCCATAGATATGCCAGATAGCACGACGCCAACTCTGCCGACTCGCGTATTTCCGTCATTCCGAGCTGTTCCATCAGGACAGTGACGATGAGCGCGCGAGCGTTATCATCGGTCGCATAGCCTTCCCGGTAGTTGGGAACCGAAAACACCGCGTGCTGCAAGATCCCGGTGTGGTCTGTCATTCGATGCAGATGATCCAGGTTTAGCGATGGCAATCTGTCCAGCGTTCTTTCAGCGTTCAAGTCGGAGAACGCAATCCGCGGCGTCCTCATGCGGTCGGTTCGGGCGCGAACGAACACGCTCATGTAGGTCTGAGCGACTTTTTTCCACACCGTATCACGCGCGTAGAGGTAAGCTTTCTTGCGCATCGCGTGACGAGTTGCTTCGTTCTCCAGGAGGTCAATCGCCGCGGTCGCGATTGCGCCGGAGTCATCAAAGGGGACCAGCACTCCGCGGTCCTCATCCAGCAGTTCGGACGCGTGCCAGTATGGGGTTGAGATGACCGCCTTACCCGCGCCGACAGCGTATGCGAGGGTTCCGGAGACGGCTTGTGCTTCGTAGCGATACGGGGTGATGTAGATGTCGGCTGAGCCGACGAATTGAGCCATCTCTTCAGGAGTAACGAATCGGTTGTGAAATATCACATTACGTTCAACCCCAAGCTTCCTTGCCAGGGCCTGCAGCTGAAGCCGGTATCGGTCTCCCTCGCGTCGTCTGATATGGGGATGCGTCGCACCCACGATCAGGTAGACCACTTCCGGATGTTGAGCAACGATTCGCGGCAGTGCCTCGATTACCTTTTCAATTCCTTTGTTTGGCGTCAGGAGTCCGAACGTGAGCAAAACCGCTTTGCCTTCTGTTCCTGAAGTGTCTTTGTAGTAGTTGGGATCTCCAAAGGGAAGGTCTGGAACGCCATGAGGGATGATATCGATCTTCTCTTCATGAACATTGAACACCGTTTGTAACAATCTCGAGGAGTGCTCACTCATTACGATGAGGCGGTCCGAGAGGAGAGCGATTTCTTCCATGACCAGGCGTTGATTCGAGTCCGGCTCACGAAGAACCGTGTGAAGTGTTGTAACTACCGGCATCTTGAGGCGTCGCAAAAGGCGCAAAATGTGGCTTCCAGCCGGGCCGCCAAAGATGCCGTACTCGTGCTGAAGGGAAACGAGATCGACATTGCTGAAGTTGAGGAAATCGGCAGCGTCCTCGTAGGAGGAAGGATCTCCCTCCGTGAGTTCGAATCGCACACGTGCGGGATAACTGTAGTGAGAACCAGGATCGTTGACTGGAACTGCCAGCAATTGAGCAGATCCGTATTCTCCGCCGATTGCATCACAGAGATCCGTTGTAAACGTCGCAATCCCACACTGTCGTGGGAGGTAGTTTCCGACTACAGCAATCCGACTGGGATGGGGGGCGCCGGAAATGATTCCGAACGAAGCTGCGAGTTTTTCCAGCACCGGACTGGTCCGCGCCTTCAGGCGCGATGGCGTAGCCCTCAAGGATGCACTCTCCGGTAATGGGGCCATTAATATCTCCTTGATGATGGGTAGATTAACTGTACTCATGAAGTCCTTGCTGTTGCTTCGGCTGATTGACGTTGTGAGCGGTCCTAGAATTAAGCAGCTTCCCTGGGAACCTTTAGGCTAGCCTGGATAACGTCACGCAGTCTGAGCAATAGTGCTCAACTTAATCCGATCTGGCACGCAGTACCTGCCCTCTGGCGTGCTCTGCGAGCGCACAGCAAAAACTGTCCAAAATGGGAGATCCCCAATTGGGCCGTCGATCACCTCGCTGATGTTAAGACGAAGATTAGGTACCGCTTCTAAGCGCCCTGCTTCTTTGCGCCCATCACAAGTTCGGTAACAGAGGTACATTCCAACGGGTAGTACTACTCGCATCCTCGCGCGTTGAATCAATTTAAGATGGTCAAGATTGATCAGTACCACAACCGTTGTCGAGATACACTCCTCGGATGAAAAGGCAGCACCTTCATCTTTGTGTGTATCGTTGTGAGACCTGCGGGGGACCAGTTGTTGCTGGATCGCTCGGAATACGTGAGACTGAGATCACGAAAGAAATCGATATCAGGCAAGTGGGGGCCGTCTGTTTGAGTTGTGGTCAAAGGCAAGAAAAGAAAGAGGCCTTAGTTCGTCACTTCCCACCGATCGAATGGGATTTGAGTTTCCGCGGAATTTCCGGACAAGAGCCCGCATGCGAAGTCGCAGGTCAGGCCAGACGGCGGGAAAGCACCCCCCTACCGGAATTCGCCCGGTTGTTGCGCGAGCCCAAAATCGGCTGAAGGGGCCGATTCCTTCAGGGATAACTTTTCGACCGGAGCTGCGCTCGTTATCTGGTAATCGTTGTACTCAATCGTCAGATCAGCCCGTCCGCCGAGTCGAATCGACGACAGGCTGTGGTTGCGCTCAGGAAGCCAGAAGTCGTCTACCTTTCTGTACTCCTGTTCGATTTCGGATTTCTTCGTCCAGAATGACGGGTTCTTCGCTGGCTCTGCCACTAACCGCGTCACTGCGAAGTCCGACGCGTCTACCCAAATCCGCCCTCGATAGAGAAACTTATCTTTCTTTTTAGGCTCGACGACCAGCACGTACATTGGACCGAAGGCAGTGTCTTCAAAGCCAACCAACGTGAAATCATAATTGTCGCGATTTAGTGCTGAACGACGCTGAACCTCCTCGTCCAATGCTTCTTTTTCCGCCTCCAGCAGTTTCTTTAACACTCTATCGATGAGTAATTTGGATCCGCTCGCTGATTCAACCGTGAATTCCTTCGATCGTGGTGCTGAATATTTCACCTTCACAGCCATTTCTGCAGTGCGAGCGCCCCCAAATCCGTGATACTCGACCCGATAGGTTCTATTCGACTCATACGCTCGAAGCGCTTGAAGCCGGTGGAGGTTCATTTCGATGAGGTTGTCAACCAACTGCTCGGTGTCGTAGTAAATCTGGTTCGTAACCGGGACTGTATCCGGTTGCTGCGCCGTCGAAAGATGGCCGAGCACCAGGATCAGGGAGCAGGAGATGATGAACTCATGACGAAAGGTGAAAATATTCATGATTGATTCCTGCCTGTCATTTAGGCGGTTATCCACTCCAAGTCCTGCGCCCGCCGAGCCAATGCAAAGTCCTCGGCGCTTCAGAGTCGCGGAGTGAGACACCCGCAAAAACAATGCCAAAGTCTCAAAAGGAAGACTGTGCAATATTGACCAAGCTGCAGAATAATCACGGTTGCTTCAACCGAGCACAAGCACGCCACCGTGGTCAATTCAGACCAGTATTCGGGTGCCAAAACGGTTGACACTAGGCGTGCCGAGTCATGGCCAATTTGCGACGTTTCTGAGTTTACGAACAGGCACACTCATGAAACGTGGTCAACGGCTTGGGAGGAATGGATCATGAATGACGGCATCCTGAACTACAGGTCCGGGGACCTCATGAGCAAGATAGGAAGTCAAAGAGCAACCCGGGAATATCGGAATAAAGAGACAATCTATTCACAGGGGGATGCCGCCAACGCGATGTTCTACGTTGAAAGCGGCCACGTGAAACTCACGGTTGCCTCCACGCGCGGCAAGAAAGCGGTTCTCGCAATCCTCGGGAAGGGTGACTTTTTCGGTCAGTGCTGCCTCGTGAAGGGCGCGAGGAGGCCGACGACCGCGACCTCCCTCCAGTCTTCCACAGTCACCTCGGTGGAGAGATCGACCTTGAATGACATCATTCAACGAGAACCTGAGTTTTCGAGTCTCTTTGTATTCGACTTGCTGTCACGCATAGGGCGCGTCGAGGAGGATTTCACCGATCACCTGTTGCATTCGAGCGAGATGCGGCTGGCTCGCTTATTGCTGCGATTGAGTCATTTTGGGGAGCGCAATGCGGCCGATACCGCTGTCCTGCATGTCAGCCAGGAAACCCTGGCGGAGATGGTGGGTACCACTCGCTCCCGAGTCAGCTATTTCATGAATCGTTTTCGAGAATCGGGGTTGATCGATTACAACGGCAGCTTGCACGTACACAAGGCGCTGCACACCTTCCTGCTGTGTAAATAGCTGCGCGCATTTCTGACTGCAGCCCGCGACTCAAGCCGCGGATTCCACGACTGACCGCCAGCGCGACATCATGACGTCATAGGACCGTCGGGAACTTCCAGTAGACCAACATCCTCATAGTAATAGATTCCTGTCGAGTGGCAAGTATTGCACTCTTGCGCCTGACGCCCGAAAGGCTGTACCCATTCCGATCGCGGCTGCTTCTCCAACCCGATTACGAACACATTCTTGCATCGCGGATTCTTGCACTTCAGTCCGTAAACCTTCATAGCTCCCCCGTACACGCTCAGCTACACTGTGGCGACCTTGGCTGAGCCTATTGCACGACAATTCCCTCCCGCGGAGACGAGCACGTCGTCGGGAGGTGTTGCGCGGCGTACGGTGCACCCATCAACTGAGAGCGAGCACAGGGCCGGACGAAGCACTCCCACCAACTGCGAGGTGTCCGAACGGCGGATCCTTTCCACAACCTCAAAGAAACGCCTGTCACAAACATCCAACGCTATCATTACCATATCTGGATGTTTCGTCTTCCATATCCGCCATGCCTCCGCCGGGCTCGCGGTGCATTCAATGTCGTATCCATGCGTCATCAGTATCATCGCGTGCATGTCGCGTGACCTTCCACGGGTCTCCAGTAGCAACACGCTCGGCGCGTGGGGTACCCCCTTGGTGATCAGGTGCATTAGTTTGTCTCCGTTGCTTTAACACCTGGTACCGCCAACGAATGCGCCGGAGCTAGTTTGAGGGCACGCTGGCTGATGTTTTCTTTCCGCGCGTCCGCGGCCTGAAGAAAGCAGCCCTGCTGTATGTGGCAAGGATGCGCGAGAAGAACATGGTAGCGGATTCCTAGAAAGCTTTTACTCGCGATCTGCGTCACACGAAGGGAATTCACGTTCAGGATCCGAATCTGTTTGAGTAGCCGGTTTACCCCTTTGCGCAGATTCGCGTCGCCAACTCCAAGGCAAGTCGATTTCACGGCGCTAGCGATGAAAAACAGATTCCACCCAGACGAGCGAAGGCGCGCATCAATGTTGTCGCTGCTCTCAATCACTTCCCAGTCGTGGCAGTACTCGGTAGTTTCGACCTGAAGGCCTGGCGGAAACTCGGTGCCCCTGCGAACCAGGGTCATTCCAGTTGCAATACTTTGTCGCGGTCGTTGCATATTAGCCTCAAGCAGCTGTTGATTTTCATCGTTTCTCCATCCCAGTAATGATGGCTAGGAGCGTGGCCATAGGGCGATCCTTAATCGAGGAGGGGAGGGATTGTGGAACTTAGGGAACGTAGCCCGAGGAATGTGCTCAATGCATTAGATGTGCCCGACCGAGTTCCCGATTCACGATTTCCAGGCGGATGCCTGATAAAGCCGCCAGTTGGGAAGCACGTGTCCAATTTATCGGAGCTTGACCCACAGCCCGTCAGGCGGCCGACAGCATGGACTTCTCTGCTGTCAGGGTTGATGACGGCTTAAACGGTAAGAAAACGGAGAAGACGGTGCCGCTACCTATGCGCGACTTGAAGCGCAGATCACCGCTGTGCTTTCGGACAATCTCGGAGCTCACCCATAATCCAAGGCCTGTCCCGGTGCCGTCTTTTGAGGTAACGAAAGGCTCGAGAATCCTGTCGCGGATGCCGAGAGGAATCCCGACCCCGGTGTCGGCCACGACGACGCGAATACCACGCCGGAGCCCGTTGTGGCGCTCCGAAGCTTGCGTAACCCGAACTCGGAGCTTGCCGCCGTCATGCATGGAATCCGCTGCGTTGCTGATGAGATTGGCAATGAGTTGACGCAGTTCGCCGCCGAAGCCGCTAACGAAGACCGTGCGATCAATACGTCGATCGACGACGATATTGCTGCTGGCAAGCCTGCGCTCGTAGAGATTCAAGACGGAATCGAGAAGGTCGGCAACTTTTACATCAGCCGGGGTCGTACTTTCGCGGTGGAACCGAAGTGTCTGGGTCGTGATTTCTACGACTCGGGCCAATTCCTGGTCAGCGATGGCCAGGTGGTGTTTCACTTCAGCAAGCGACGGAGCCGAGGCCATCAAGAAATGCAGGTTAGTGACAGATTGCAGCGGGTTATTGATTTCGTGAGCGATTGTGGCAGAAAGGCGACCGACAATTGCAAGTTTCTCTGACTTGCGTAACGCATCGGCCGCCAGCCGCTCAAGTCGCAGGTGGTCTCGTACCTCGTATTGGCGGCTCCGTGCGCGGATGGCACTCTGCACCGTGCTGACCAGGGTCTCCGGTCGTACGGGCCTTTCGATCAGGTTCACATTTCCGAGCGGTTCGCGAAGCTTGCGGCGAGTTTCACTGTGGATCGTTACCTCTCCACTTCTGGTAAGAAGGACCAAAGGCAGGTCCGACCATGACGGCTGTCTGGACACAAACTTCACCAGCGTGGCGATGCTGGTGGTTTGAAGAACTTCGTCAGCGATGACGAATGCACCTACACCATCTTCCGCTTCGCGGCAGGCTGTAGCGCAGTCGGTGAATTCTGATGCCGCAAGACCAACTCGCTGGAGCAGATTACAGATCAGCTGTCCATCTCGACCGGTGGGTGCAACGACGATGATCTGTAAGTCTTTCATGCCCCGATCTCAGTTGGGCCCTTCCAGTCGGCAGGAGGTTCCCTGTAGGAGAGTGGCAGTCCAGTTATGATTCCTCGGAAGTTGCTGAGCGCAGGCCCGACCTTCACGGCGCTGCCATTGAAGGACAAGGAATGAATCGTTCGCTCGTGGGCTCCGCTTCTCTTCTTAAGAACAGAGATGGCTTGCCTGAGTTCTCCCTCTGCTTCGAAATAACGGAACAAGAGAACCGTGTCGGCAAGATAGCTGACGTCGACGGGCGTGTCCATGTCGTTGCCGACGAAACCGTGTTGCGCGAGGGTAAAGATGGTCGTGACCCCTTGCTGGTTCAGGTAAGTTATCAGTTCATGAAGCTGCAAGATCAGAAATTGTTCCCCCGGCATCGCATTGAGAAATCCGTTTAGGCTGTCAATGACAAGGACGGTCGTATGCGTTTCTTCGACGAGTTTCCGGATTTGATGTACGAATTGACCCGGAGCGATCTCCGCGGGATCGAGTTGCGAAATGCGGATCCGACCAGAGCGGATGTGGCTTCCCAGATCCATACCCAAGCCGGTGCATCGGTGACAGAAAGTGGTAAGCGTTTCATCGAAAGTGAAGATTGCAGTATTCTCGCCGCGTTCTGCCGCGGCGACAGCGTAACGCGTCGCAATGGTCGACTTGCCGCAACCTGCGGGACCCATGAAGAGAGTACTGGTGCCGCTGTCTAGTCCTCCGCCGAGGAGTTTGTCCAGTTCCAACGTGCCGCTGGAGAGTGCCTTGATCTCGTGGCCGGGCAAATGCTCGGAAGCAATCAGCCGCGGAAAAACCAACACGCCACCTGTCTCGATGGCGTAGTCATGGAATCCCTCGCGATAGCGTGAGGCACGGAGTTTCCGTACCTCCAGTCGGCGTCGCTTGACACCGAATTCGCGGTCTGCGCTTTCCATGATGATCACACCGTGGGCGATGCTCTGGAGTTGAAGGTCGTGGCCCTCCGCCGTGCGGTCGTCTAGTAGCAGCACCGTGCAATTGCGGCCGGAGAAATATCGCTTCAGGCCGAGGATCTGGCGGCGATATCGCAGAGGATTGCCCGCAAGCATGCGCAGTTCCGACAATGAGTCGAACACAACTCGAGTGGGCTGAAGTTCGTCAACCTGCTTCAGTACTGCGGCAATGGTATCGGCGAGTTCCACGTCGGAAGGGTGGAAGACAGTGTATTGCGCCTCCGGATCAATCGACTCGTCCTGGGGTGTCATCTCGAAGATCGGAATAGCATCGAGCGACCAACCGTGCGACTCAGCAACACCCTGCAGTTCCAGTTCCGATTCCGAAAGAGTGACATAGAGGCAGCGCTCCCCGGCACGCGTACCTTCCAATAGAAATTGGAGCGCAAGCGTCGTTTTGCCGGTGCCAGGATCACCTTCGAGGAGATATAGATGGTTGGAGGGAAAGCCGCCGCCGAGGATGTCGTCTAGCCCTTCACTCCCACTCTTTAGGCGCACTTCTTTGCTTCGGACCTTGCTGGAAAGAGTTCCTATTGTCACAACGTCTCCTTGCAATACTTGCAGGGTTCAACGATTGGCCCCTGTTATGAATGAACACTATTTCGGTTCATGCTGCGGCCGCGGGAATGACCGGATTGCGGTCGAGGCTCCCCAATGCTCCGACCTTCGAATCTCCGACGTCCAGTCGTTCGCGCTCCGTGGGCGGATAGATCTGGATTAAGCCATCCTGCCGCGGAAGTTTCGCAAAGTCGCCCTCATGATGCATCACGCTTTCCAGCCTGCGAGAGAATTCTCCAGGATGATGGCTCTTCCCGAAGATCAATCCGGGCACATGGGACCAGAGCGAAAACTTCCAATACTCACAAACCAGGTTCCAGTATCCCCTCTCGGTTGATGCCCAGACCTTCAGATACTCCAGCAGGCCTTCGGGCGCGGTGTGGTATTCGACGTGGATTATTCCAGAGGTGCCTTTTGGCATCAGTTCATTCCAGCTGAGAACCACCGCGTTCTCTATGACACTATCGAGCGAGGGCCTTGTAATGGTTGTTGGAGATAAGATCGCATCCATATCTACCTTATTTCATGCCGCTCTTCGGTTCCGCTGAGTTGGCAACGAAGCGGAAGCGTAGTCAGTCAATTTTGTACGATCGCTGCAGTTTAAGAAGTGCGTCAGCCAGGCTATGCATCCGCGGACGTTCACCTCGCTGACATTCAACCGGGTAGCGATCTCGTGGTCATTCAGGCCGCGCCCGATCAATCGATAAATAGGTCCCAGAAGGCCCACGCGTTCCCAATAGTTAACCATTGAATCCAGCCTTTCTTCGTGTCGATCGCCGGTCGTGGCATCCAGCCTGCCTAATACCATAGTGACCTTCGGGCGCCAAGTCTGAGCAATACCGCTCACCAGAGGTCAGCGCCTGAATAATTGGCAATGTTCAATGTTGAGCAGCCTGGGTCCGCAGCGAAGCAGATAGTAGTTGAGGCGACCTTTAATAGTGCGGCGAATTCAATTGGCCGGGCCCAGGGAGAAAGAGCAAATGATAATCAGCACACGAATGATTCTCTATTTCTTGGTTGCGTGCCTCAGTTTCTGGCATGCTCCGCTGTTTGCGCAGTCGTCGGATCACGACAACAATCTGTTGGCATGTCGAAATGGATGGGGATCCTGCAATCCTGCCACTCTTACCGAGGCAGAGTCCCGCGATGTGGCTGGCCGTATGCATCAGCGAAATGTCAATGATTGCAGAATGGGAATGTCATCGTGCGATATCTCTCAGCTCACGGCCGTCGAAGCCATCGCCTTGGCCGTTGCTGAACACCAGCGCAACGCCTCTGCCTGCATGGACGGAATTGGGGTGTGCGAACATTCGATGCTGACGCCCGGAGAAACCCTCGCGGTTGCAGCTGCGGAGCAACAACGGAACAGCTTACGGTGCAAGGAGGGTTGGCAAGCCTGCGACCGTTCCAAACTCAGTGCGGAGGAATTAGGCGCGGTAGTCACTGCCGACCGCCAGCGTAATGTGTCTGATTGCGAAGCTGGAATCTCAACTTGCGATCACGCCGCGCTTACACAGGTCGAAGTGAAGACAGTAGCCGCTGCCGACGACGAACGCAATCTTTCACGTTGCGAGGAAGGGTGGGACCCCTGCGACCGCACCAAACTTAGTCCAGCGAAAGCACACGCCATAAGCGTTGCTGACTTTCAGCGCAATCATGAGGCCTGTCAGGCTGGTGCCGACTCCTGCGATTACTCCAAATTGACCGCTTCGGAGGCGGGCGGCCTCGAACTTGCAGAACAGCGGCGCAACTTCAATGCCTGCAAAACCGGTTTCGGCTACTGCGATCCATCTCGACTGACGACCGCAGATGTGAGCACCATCACCGTGAGGTCGATTCCGAATCGCAAGTAGCGTTGGGTCCAGTTCACGAACCTGTTGTGCATAAGAAGGAGCCCGGCGCCTGGCTGTGACCGCGATGCCTGCTTCGTTGACTGATCGGTGCAAGAGGTGTAGCGTCGAGCTAGAGCAAGATTTGCCTTCAGCTCATTCAGATCCCCTGAACTAAGTCAGTCCCTCTGAAGTTCTCCTTTCTTAGTTTTTCAAGAATTACGCAGAGGCAAAACGTGTTGAGTTCCAAGTACAAGGAATCGCAAGAACTCACCGCCAGGAAGAAGTACGTCGGGATGGCTTCCGCACCGAGTCGACTACCTGGAACCGTTCGAACTCTCGCGCACTTCTGGCAAGCACCTCTCGCTCAGCCTGCTGCCAGTCGCGATCGTGGCTGAGCGTCAGAAACGCGAAACCAGGTTATGGCTAATATCTTGCATCCGTTTGTTGTACGTTTTCGTATTCTACGTGCCTACTTGTCGGCGTCGCTGAGGAAGCTGCTCAGGATGAACCCGCACGACCGCGACTTTACCTCTCAGAGGATGTGTCCTTCTTGTGGGCTCATCACGTCGCGTTACGAGTCGAGGTGTCTGGAGTGCAATAAAATGCTGAACTCAGCGTAATGAGTGCTTGATCCTGCTCGTCATCCGAAGCGGATCCAGCACGCTAGCTGTACGTAGTATGACAATGTGCTCGCGAGTCTATTCCCTGCCCTTCCAGATGCCTCAGGAGGCACGACCACCGGCTAGAACGCCGGAGACCATCTATCCCTGTCGCTTTCCTTGCGCCGTGGGAGCGCCTTCATCTTCGAATCGCAACTCAGCGTCCTCATCCACCTTGCGCTCTGCGGAGGCCTCCGCGAATTCGCTCGCATTCAGTCTGTCGGCACGCCAGGAGATTGTCAGCAGGAAGCAACTTTCTTCAAGAGCTTCAAGATCATGAAGAACGCCACCATCCAACACTAATAATTCTCCCGCAGAAAGCCTGACCTCTTGTTCCGGAACACGTACGCACATCTTGCCGAGTAGCTGGTGGATGGACACTCTTCCCTCAGCTCGATGCTGGTTCATCTGAGTGTTGGCCTTCATGAGCACCAGGACGATCCGGAAATCCTGATACTTCGCAAGAGTCTTGGAGCTCCGCCCTGTTTCTCGATCCCAGGAGTCTTTGCTCCTCAGCTCCTGGAGTTCCCGTGACAGATCGAACCTCAACAGAGGATTCGCCAACCATGGCAATCTGTTTAAGCTGTCACTCTTTTCATTCTTGTTGCGAGCATTCGCAATTATGGCCATTGTTCAGCTGCCCCCATTCATCAGGCTGCATCCGTCAAGTCCGCTAAGACAGTACGGAGCTCTGCAATTACTTGTCGTCGCACCGTGGGAGAAAGAGAGTCGACAGTGGTCTTCAGGTCATCGAGGACGCGCGGCTGATGGCGGCCGAATTCGTTTCGAAACTTCATCGCGCCCTTATTCCGCAGGAATGGGACAGGACCCGGTTCCGGACTTAAGAACGGCTGGAGCATTGGCAGAAAGGACGGCGCTTCGCTGGACAAAATGGCAATCGCATCTACTCTCTGGAACTCCTCATCGGACACCTGCGGCCGATCCGACAAGATCACAATTGGTAGCCTTCGTCGTACTTGCTTCATTGCGGCGGCCACAACGGATAGAGGCAGGCCCGGAGGATTCAGGAACCAGACAAGCATTTCCGGTTTCTCTGTCTCCACCAATGGCTTGTCACGGCTGGATAACGGATCGCACTGCATCTCATCGCTTATTGCCATTAAGCAAGTCATTCGGGCGCACCATGACAAAACATAGTCGCGCCGCGGTTTTGTGTCTGTTCAAAATTGCTCATCTATTTCCGCTCGATTGCGATTGGCGTACAGCAAAGCGATTGGGGTGCCTTGTTCGAAGTATTCACGAATTGCAGCGGATAGCGGGGCTGTCAGTCGTGAAGCACAACGCTCACCAATGAACTGTGAACGCGCATGCCTCCGCCGTTATAGTCCAGGAAGCCCAACCGCCGAAACCGATTCATGAAGAAGCTGACGCGCGAGCGCGTCGTGCCGATCATTTCGGCAAGCGTCTCCTGGCTAACCTTCGCAACCACAGGGATCGGCTGGGACTCTTGGCCAAAATTCGCCAAGAGCAGAAGAAGTCTAGCCAGTCTCTTTTCACTGGAATTGAACAGGTGATCTACCAGGTCCGCTTCCATGCGGATGTTTCGGGAAAGCAGGTAGGCAAGAAAACGCTCGGCAAATCTCGGATCCCGATGGAGCAGTTGTACCATTTCAGCCTTTTCCACCCGGATGATGGTGCTCCGCTGGACTGCACTCACAGTGGACATTCGAAGGGGCGGGCCCGCCAGGCAACTCTCACCAAAAAAGCTACCTTCCGTGAGGATGGCAATCACGGCCTCTTTGCCGCGTTTGGATACAACCGTGAGCTTCACTTTGCCGCTTTGGATATAGAACACCGCATCCGCGGTGTCCCCTTGTGAGAAGACGTTTTCGTTACTTTGATATTCCTGGCTGGTTTTCCCGGCTGCAAGCTTTGTCAAAAGGAGGCTGGGATCGAATGCGGCGGTCGGCTCAGGTGCTGAGCTCACGTTTGCGGAATCGAGCATTACCTCATTAGGGGACGATGCTCGACGAGGGGGTGATCGGCGCGCGTTCACACTTCGCTTGGCGACCTTCTGTCTTGTCTTCTTCTCTGGGATGCGGCGTTGTACGGGCATAAGAATCTCTCGCTTAGAGGGGGCTACCTGTGGCTGAAGCCGAGTAACCGCAAACTGATTAATGTCATTTTACTCTTCTTTTCGTATGTCCAGCACAAGATCGCGTGGCATCGCGAGAGCAGACAAGCGAGCCCATCCAACTCACGAGAAGGTAATCGTGTCTGCCTACTCTAGATTTCTGGGCAGGCACACTCGCAGCTTCGGATGGCTTTGGAAACTAGATGCGGCCCAACAGCACCAGAATGATCAAGATGACCAGAATCAGACCTAAACCGCCGCTGGGGAAATAACCCCACTGCCGGCTGTGCGGCCAGCGCGGAAGGGCCCCAAGTAACATCAGAATTACGACAATAATCAGAATGGTGCCGAGCATTTCAATTCTCCTATCGTGCGCTTAGTTCGGGGCGCGAGAGCAGCTGCGTGATCTTGACTTCAAGCGCCGTGATGAAACAATCGCCCTTGGAAAGAAAGGCATCGGCCTGGAAGCTGGTGGGAAATTCATCGGGGAGGAATTCTCCACTGACTACGATGACCGGGAGCTGGGGAAAACTTTCTCGCACGATCCTGACCAGCTCATCGCCGGCCATGCGCGGCATTCTCAGGTCAGTTACTAAAAGATGCGGGCGGAATTGAGGCAAGAGTTCGAGCGCCTGCCGGCCATCTTCCGCGGTCACTATCTCATAGCCTTGCTCGGTCAACATGGCGGACATGATTTCCCGAATCGCTTCGTCGTCGTCCACGACCAGCAACCGAAATCGTCCCTCCGGGCTCGCCCTTCCCACCTGCCGCGAGCCCTCAGGGCCCCGATCGGCCTGCTGAGGAATTGCGCCAATCGCCCTGACGGATTGAGTTGAACTTGCCATCAAGCTATGTCACGCCTCTTTCAACAATAAGGCTCTATCTGTTTGCACTGCCGATTTTGTGGGCAGTACCCGTCGCAAACATCGGAGCAAATCCTTGGGGGAGCCGTCCTGTTCTATGCAGGCATCCACCAGACTCAGGAGGTTTGCCGGGATCTGTGCACTATTGGAAAGCAGGACCACAGATACGGGCTTGACCTGCTTCATGAATATCGAGAGTTCCGCACCGGAAACTCCGCGGAGATGATTATTGGAAAGAACCAGATCGATTTCGTGATTCACAAACAACTGCATAGCTGCATTCGCGTTCATTGCCGCAAAGACGCGATACCCTGCTGACTCGAGCAATGCGGTTCGATCCGTGAGTGCCGGCTGTTCCTCGTCAATGCACAGGACTGTACGTTGATCTCGCTCCAGCTCAAAGCTAGTGGACATCATAGGCATGAGTTCCTTTTCCGCTGAAAATATGCGGAGCACGACACACCACTAATGTGCGCCAACTTGCGAACCGGGACTGTGCAAAACAGCACACCTAAGGATTTTTGTCTCGGTTGTATTCTGTTGCGTTTCCGGCTGGCACAATTCACGGAATCGGCACACCATTCGCCCTTTGCACGAGGGCGATCAAGTCTGCGGAGCCGGTCAGGTATCCGTGCTATGCACGCGTATGTCCACGGTGGCGTATCATCTGCGTATGAAGTCCCGATGCCCAAAGACTCAGGAACCTCTCCCGAAGAAAATAGCGCCCGTCGTAAAGGGGCCGATCCGCTGCCACAAGTGCCAGATGAATTGCGTTGATGCTAAGGAGTACCTCAGCCACACATGCGAACCCAGGAGCAACTACCTCTGAGGGAACGGCTCCCATGTTCGGCATTTCTGGCGCTCAGGATTCCGAATCATTGCTAAAAGTAAATACAATATGACGGGTCTTAACGATTAGAGGCTTCTAGTCGGACGGGCTCAATACAGCTTCTTCTTAGGCGAGTTGAGTGGAGGGCGTGGATGAGACGCGAGCCGCTTCTCCCGACATTTGTGGTTTAATTCTTTATTGCTTAGCGTCTCTGCCGTATAAGCCGAAATTTTCTGGGAACAGTTCGGACAGATACTCTCCAACTTCGCGCTGTGATCTTCTGGATCTTTCCTCAAGAATTCGACCGTCATAATCCGACTCCCCAGTAACTGCTAAGCAGAAATGCGACTTCTTAGCTTGGAGCAGAGTCGCTTCATTCTTTCCACTTCCGATCGCTTCACTGCACCTTCTCCATATGGTGTAGATGATTCCCTGGTATGTCACGCGGGTGTGCAGTGCATTCGACTGGGTTGTTCCTGCATATCGGCACCCTTTCTGAGATCAATTCGAAGCCCAGCGGCAGAGGCACTCTCCCCCTCAAGAAAGCGCCGCTGGACTGCTCCTCGAATCGAGGAGTTCAGCTTTGGACAAACAAATATCCTCCAATGCAAACACCCCGACTGTTCAATATTGACCACATCGCTCAAAAATAATGCCAAGCAGCCGCGGTGAGCAAAGGCACACCAGAATTGCACTTTGGTCCTAAATGCTTCTACTAGCCGGGCCTAACTTAACAGCGTGATCACTATTGAACAGCGCAAGGCGCTCACATAGGGCAGAGTAACTCTTGTCAGTGGGCCCAGGGCCATGGGGGGAGCAGCGCGTTTTATCAGGGGAAATGCAGATGCTCCCCGCTTTCATCATCACTGTTCGCCGATCGCCAAAAGTTCTATGAGGTTGCACCAATGAAGTTTCACATTCTGGTTGTGGACGATGAAAAGTCAGTTCGAGATACCCAGGCTCTCTTATTACGAGCTAGCGGATACGTCGTAAGCACGGCAGAGAATGGCCTGGATGCTCTGTTGCAACTGAAGGCTCCCAACTTGCCGGACCTCATTATTTCTGACCTGAACATGCCACATATGTCTGGTTTTGAACTGTTGTCCGTTTTGCGGCGAAGGTTTCCCCAGATCTCAGTCATCGCCAGCAGTGGTGCATACTTGTCCGGCGATTCCGTGCCTGGCGGCGTGATTGCCGATGCTTTCCATTCCAAGAACGGTTCTGGACCCGCTGCATTGCTCAAGACGGTCGCACGGCTACTTGACACTTCGGCCCAGCGCAGTACGGAGCACCAGAGCCAGTCCGCGCCTGTCTGGATTCCACGAAACGGGAAAGACTCCAACGGAGTTCCCTTCATCGTCATCACGTGTACGAATTGTCTGCGCTCGTTCCCACTCAGCGTGCTGCACGAAAACTTGCAGGAAGTACAAGAAGCAGCGTGTTTGTTCTGCCCCGAAATCGTGAGGTATGTTGTTGATTTCTCGCGAGACGTCACTTCGCCCAAGGCACCTAAAAGCGCCGGTGCGGACGATCGACCGGTTGCGAAGAACATTCCCCGAGCGATCAGTTCGTGAACAAATCAGTCGTTCGCTGCGTCCAGATCGGTTTCACCACCAGCGCCGTTCCTTTTGAACTGCTCAGTATCTCAGGAGGCGTTCGCACCATTCAGACCCTAACAGGCTCTGTTGTCTCCTGAACCGCGCCCCACCTAAAACCAGGGAATATGAGCAATATTGACCAGTCACGACTAATCCGACAGGGGCATCATCGGGTGCGGAGTTCCATTTCTCGGCGACTACGGGAGATACCAATACGGGGTGACACGTCCAAGCACCGAGTCCTCGATTCTTTTCTCCTGAGCGTCGTGCGGGAAAACTTACAGGCAATACATGAAGCGACCTGGCGCGACAAGGCATAGGCCTTGCTCACAGCCGTTTTGATCCGCTCGATACTCAGGCGAGCTCGCGATGCGATTGTGGGGCACTGACCATGAATGTTTTCCTAATTAATCCGAGCAATCTCTCCGTTGGAACTGCTGTTATTACACCCAGATGGCTTTACGTCCTTGCTGCGGCTACGCCCAAGTCCTTCGGCGATCCGATTCTCGTTGATGAGACCCTTGAGCAAATCGACCCGGCGCGAATCAATGCAGGGGACTCGGTTGGCATCAGCATCCACACGGGCAACGCGCTTCGCGGTTATGAAATTGGGAAGCTTGCACGCGGTCGGGGCGCTTATGTCGTATTTGGCGGAATTCACGCGACCCTCTATCCCGAGGAAGCACTCGAACTCGGCGGCGCACACGCGGTAGTAAAAGGTGATGGGGACGTGATTTGGGCGAAGGTGCTGGACGATTGCACGCGCGGTGCACTGAAGACCATCTATGAAGGTGGCCGGGTCGACGCCTCTGAGTTTGTGCCGGCCCGATGGGATTTGATCTCGCGCAAATCGTACATGTGGGCATCAGTCCAGACAATTCGCGGGTGCCCCAAGCATTGCTCCTTTTGTTCGGTATGGAGAACCGATGGCCAGCGTCCCAGGCAGCGTTCGTCGGATGCGGTTGTGGAGGAAATTGTCCAGTTACGGCGTCTTGGTTTTCGATTTATCGCACTGGCCGACGATAACTTCTATCCTGTAACCCTCACCGACTTGAAACTGGCGGCACGCCAAGGGTCAGAACGGCTACTGGAACTCACCCGGATTCGCGAAGAGCGCTTTGAACTCATGTCGCGACTGGCCAGGCTGCCGTCGGACACGGTGTTCTACACGCAGATCACCATGGAGGCGGCGGAGGACCCGGAGTTCCTGGACGCAATGAACGCGGCTCACATCAAGGGTGCGCTTGTCGGCGTCGAGTCTGTTACTCCCGAAGGGTTGAAGGACATATATAAAGACTTCAATTCAGCAGGAGAATCCCTGGTTGAGCGACTGCGAAGGTTCCGCAGTCATGGGGTACACGTACTGGGATCGTTCATATTTGGGTTACCGAGTGACCGCCCAGAGACGTTCGACGCTACCGTAGCTGTTGCCCAGCGGGCTGATCTTACCTTTGCACAGTTTGTTATGTTGACACCGTTTCCCGGCACGGTGGATTTCAATAAATGGGAGACTTCCATCGGCCCAACGGCAGCGAAGATAGCAGGGATTCCGATCACGAGACATTGGCTCATTCCACATTCAGTTCGGCCTAAACTCTTCTGCCGACATCCTGTAATGTCAACCGAGGAAATTCGGGCCCGTACGCAGAATGTCTGGAACCAGTACTACAGCTTGCGATTCATCTGGAAGCGTTCCCGGTTTCTGAAATCGGTAAAAGGACGTCTTGCCTTCCTGTTAATCTCCAAGATCTATCGCCAGATGTATGCCGACACTGGCATCGCGAGTGATAGCGCCCGCGTGAACTGGTCTGCTCGCTGGGCCCGTTGGCTCGCCAAGCCCTGCCAACGCCTTTTTTCAGGTCGGCCGATCCCCGACCTGGCAGTACCACAGAGCGAAGCTCGATACGATCACGCATCTCGCCGTCGGCACGAGCTACCCGGAAAACAGGCTGGGGACGTGCCTCTAAGAGTCCTTCGCTAGAGCCATTTCATTCATGAAGAGCCTGCTTTTGTGAAGCTCTTGATCGCCCAGTCGTTCTCTTCCCAAATAACTAACCTTCGTCTTCTTCACCCTTTTTCCCCATGGTCGCCTTCTTCCCATCGGGCGAGATACCGGGCGCAATAGGAAACGACTGCGGCTTGTTGTTTTCCCACCTTGGCACGATGCGCACCAGGGGTGCGACAAACAAGTCGTATAACAAAGTCCTTACTGGATGTTCCATGGAAGTTTGATCAATTACTATGACCCGAGTTCATTTCGCAACTCTGCAGGTGCCACGACAAACTACGCACGTACTGTCCTTTCCTTCGTGACACTCGGGCCACCCAGACAAGCTAGCATGCTTTGGGCACCTGCGTCTGAGCAATAGAACTCAGCCGCCCCCCGCGCTACGCTCGAAGTGTCGCACCGGTTCAGGTACGCGGCTGGGCAACGTAGAACAGGACGGCGAAGTAGTGACAGGTGCTGCCGGCCAGCACAAAAAGATGCCATAACGCATGGAAGTAAGACAGGCGGTCGAATGCGAAGAAGACAATGCCAGCGGTGTAAAGCAGGCCACCCAGTAAAATCCACGATATGCCGTGCCACGTGAGAGCGTGCACCAAAGGGTGCATCACGAACACGCCGAGCCAACCCATCCCCACATACACAACGACCGATGCGATAGCGAAACGTTCTATTGCAAAACTCTTGAATACGATTCCCAGGACGGCAAGACCCCATACAGTGCCGAATAGAAGCCATCCCAAGCGGCCGCGCAGCGACACTAGGGCGAAAGGAGTATAGGTTCCTGCGATTAGAAGATAGATTGCCGAATGATCAATGATTCGCAGAACATGCCGTGCACGGGTGCGAACCAGTGAATGATATAGCGTAGAACTGAGATAAACCAATACCAGTGTGCAGCCAAAGACAGCGCAACTGGCAACCTGGCGAGCGGTCCCGCCCGCCACAGTGACCGTCAGCACAACCGCTCCTGCGAGAGCGAGCGCCGCCCCGACGCCATGTGTGACGGAGTTCGCAACGATGTCGCCCAGCCTCTGTTCGTCGAGCATGGGAACATGATAAGCACGCACGCCCAGAGTGTCCGCGCGATTTTTTAATTGTTATCCGCGTCCTTGGTATCAGCTAACGTCATGTCGAGATGGGTTGGGACCCGCCGATTAGGGAAAGAGCCGCCGAGTTTGACAGCCAATGACGCAGATTCCGGTGCCTGATTCGCTGAGGTGATCATTCGCCGCCGGCGCGACGGACTGCTTCGCCAAAAGAGATCTCGCGCTCCGGCTTTGTACTCGCCTGGTCAGCGTGCGGGAGCCTATTAAGTGAACGACGGGTCGACATCTCCGACGCAGCATTCATGATGCCAGGTCTGTGAGAGTTCCCTTTTGAAGCGTTTGCTACAGACGTACGGGCTCTCTTCATCGCAGCAATCTTTCGTCCTGTCTCCATCGGCGATTCCCGCAACGGGGAATCTGAGAGGAGCCCGGGTCTGCCGACGAAGAATTTCACTAGTTGTTTCGGGCTTTCCTCCTTGATCGATTTTTGGAAGGCAACTGCGCTGTCCGTGGCATTCGTTGTATCAATCATCACAAGATGGAACGAGTCAGCCTGCCAAAGTAACCGCGCATGCTCAATGTCATCGGCACAAGTCACTTCGACACCACACTTGCGGAGTATCGCTGCACGGCGCTCCTGGCTAGTCTCATCGGCATCGACGAGCAGTACACGTTTCGGCGAACCGGAGATTGCATGGGTCCCAGTCTGCTTTGTTGAATCGGATTTCTCCGGGTTAGTTGTTTGCAAATTGATATTCATTGATTTGTAATCCTTCGCCCACTGCGGCTGATAGGGTCAGTCCGAGGGGAAGTTCTGGGCGTCCGCCCTCATCTGAGACCGCTCAACTATGTCTTCTTAACCTCTTTAGCTTGCGGACCTTTAGGCCCCTGTTCGGTCGTGAATTCGACCCTGTCCCCGTCCGTCAATGCACCGCTAAGGACCGCGCTCTGATGAACGAACACGTCTTTGCCGCCGTCAACTGGAGTGATGAATCCAAATCCTTTTGTGGAGTTGAACCACTTTACTGTTCCTTGCATGTGTTTCTCCTTCGGTCCATCAATTTGTTTCGCACCTCGAAGACGGGGCTGGACCGATATTCCGGGTCCTATTCATTTTTGCGACTTCGATCAGTTACGAACGAAGAGGAGTTGCTCCGACTCGACTACAACTCACCCGATCTGCTCCGTCCGAGCAGTTCTTGCTCGGCCTGGAACCAGTCCTGGTCGGCATGATCCTCCTGTCGCCCGTTTACCTCGAAGATTTGATAAGCGAGCGTACGGACATCGTCTTCAGTCGGACGTCTCAGAGCAGAACTCATCTTGACGTACTTCTTACCATCAGCGCTGTGTTTCCCCGATGCCTTGGGGTGAGAATTCGACACGTTTCACCTCTATTGCTAACTTGAAAACTAAGGGAAGAAAACTCCAGAAGGGCTGACTTAGCTCAGGAGATCTGAATGAGCTGAATGGACAAATCTGCTCTATCTGCACGGTACGCTTCTTCTCACGAACCGTCAACACGAGCCGACGAATCAGCGGAGTCCATAATGCACCGAGTTCTTGCTCAATATCAAACGCATGATTTCTTGAGTCTCCGGTTCTCAGGTCAACTAGCCATATCTCGGCGATCTTTTAATTGAATGCTTCAGGGCTCAGCTCACCATTTGAGCAAGTGGAGAGAGTACGATCTCTCCCTCCTTCCCGACTGCTACCTCCCAGCTTTCAAAACATTGCTTACAAAGCCAAACCTTCTTGTCGCTTCCACCGTGCGCGGTGAGCTTCCTCAGGTGGAAAAGGAAAAGCTTGCCTTCTCCCATTTTGTGCCATTGGTGATTGCAGTGTGGCGCAGCGCACTGAAAGGTACTTGAGTCACTCATACTGTGCTCCTTACATTGCACGAAACGGACGCTGCAGCACGATCTGCTATCTAGCACCGGACGGAACCAGAAACAGCGCCAGGACAAGGAGGGTCATCCAGAATAGAAAGCACCCGGAATAGACGTAGAGTCGAATCGCGTCAGGCTCACGAAGCATTGACTGGATTCCCTTATGTTTCACCCATGTTTGCATGCCGAAACATGCAGTCCACTTCGGGAAATCCTGCGCGTCTCTATGGCTCCTGCTGCTGAAAGCGGTTGCGGCCGCTACCTCGCAGATTGCTGCGGTCCGACTTTGGCCTTGCCTCGTTCACGTTGATGGTCCGTCCACCAACATCTTTTCCATTCAGTGCGGCCATAGCTTTTTCTGCCTCTGCATCATTTGGCATTTCGACGAAGCCGAAACCGCGGACACGGCCCGTATCGCGATCGGTGGCAAGCGTGACGCTCTCAATGGCTCCGAAGGGCTCAAACATGGAACGGAGTTCGCCTTCAGTCATGTTGTATGCGAAATTGCCGACAAAGATCTTTTTCATGGATTCCCCTAAACTCACCGAAACTAACCCGGTCTATTGGAGGCGTTGATTCTGCGCCTATGTGCACGACGTTTTTGCCGCTTGAGTTCTGCTCTGCGGATACTCCATCGGTTAGTTGGACGCTCGGTTCGTGCACGTTCATTGCGAGAGCGCTCCGCTTTAACAACAGGATTGCCTTCCGGTTGAGTCATCGCTGGGTCGGATCTTTTGATCTCAGTTTCTTCGGTCATTTGCTCTCTCCATTCCGATACTGCTCTTCAAGCCGATAACGCTCGTACGTTAGCTTCGTTCCTTTTACGTTTGACGGGATCCATGTCGTCCGGCACGCAGTCTCCAATCAGGAGATATCGAACCGACCAGAAGCAAATGCTACAGAGGGGAAACTTTTTTCCGCTCTCAAAGACCAACTGTTTTGAACCGGTATGCCGATCGGAATGTCTGCATTCGTAGATGCCGGTTTGCGGAACGCGTTCTCCCGGCAAGAAAGCCCTGGTTTCAGAAGTTGAAGCAAGCATTGACGATTCTCCGAACTGCATTTCTAAGGAGGGTAAGACTTCAGATGCAGTGACTTAGCTCAGAGAATCTGACGAGGGGGAGGAAGAACATCCTCATCTGCGACTGTGCGCCTTGTGGGATGATTTGTCAACTCGGAGACTGCAGGACCAGAATGAGGTTCCGATTCTGTTCCCATCAAAGTATTCTCACAAAGCGCAGTCCACATGAGGTCTGCTCGCACTCCCCCAATGAGGTGACGGTTTCGCCTAAATTCTCGCGACAAATCAGTCGTTCGCTGCGTCCAGATCGGAGACCGGCGGCGGTTTCACCACAACCAGCAACTCCAAAGACGTCGCAATGTTGCGAACACCCCCTGAGATACTGAGGAGTTCCTCTGAGATATGAGGATGTTTGTCTGAAAGCGAATTAAGACGGTCACTCACATTGTGGAGTTGCTCAGCTTCGAGCAGAATTTCACTCGGATACATGGGGTACGCGGCTTTCCTGGAAGAACCTAAGGAGAGAAAGCTTCAGATGGGCTGACTTAGTTCAGGGAATCTGGAAGAGGAGAAGGTGGTAACCACCTCGAGTTTCATTATATCAGCTTCGCGACTCTGGCAGTGCAACCCACTGTGTCCCCGGAGACAGTGAGAGAAGCACCGAGCCATGCCTTCGGCGCGAGCCACGAGCGCCTCACCCGCGATCGAGCTCCGGATACTCGGGAGTAGAAGGCAATCAGTTCACCCCATTTCGACGGCACTACTTCGAAACCAAGCGATTCCACATACTCAACGGGAGCCGACTGCGGCTAACGATGGGTGTTCAAGTGAGCGTTCTTGCTCAGATTCCTCCGCGTAACTCCGCTACCGTGAGAGATGCCTCGTGCGCTGTGGATGTGCCTGAAACAAGCAGGTAGCGTGCAGGGTAGAAAAAAAAAGGTGAAAAGCGTGAAGAAACTCATGTTGTTCGTTGTATTACTCGGTGTGACCAGCCTGGGCTGGGGACAATCGGCTCGCGAATCCTCGATCGAAAGGCTGACTAAGGCTGGCGCGGTCCTGCACGAGATCATGGCGGCGCCCGACAGTGGCATTCCGGAAGAAGTCCTGGAACATGCAAGGTGCGTGGCAGTGGTACCAAGCATGGTCAAAGGCGGCTTCATATTTGGTGGGGCACATGGACGAGGCGTGGCAACATGCCGAACCGCTGACGGATGGAGTGCGCCGGCGTTCTTCAGTGTTGCGGGCGGC